>NZ_NXGA01000001.1:2809173-3109173 GCF_002802965.1 Sporolactobacillus pectinivorans
TCTGAGCGCTGACTGCCTATTTGCTGAGTGTCGTCCGAGCACTCCAACCGCAAGCCCGCGTGATTGCCACATCATACGGCCGCATCGTCCCTGAAGCATTGATCAACACCCATTTATTCAATGAGCGGCAGACCATTATAGACTCCGACGATACGGAAGATCTCAGCACTTTCCGGCAAAACGAAGCAGACCGGGCCGGTATCCGCTCGTTTGTCTATCGCAGACGTCATCCGTTCCATCCGCTTCGACTTGATAACTGGCTCGATCTGTGGCCAAAGGAAATTATCCGCTGCAAAGGAGTGATGTGGCTAGCTACACAGCCGTTGACTGTATTTAAAATATCTCAATCTGGCCGAGCCATGGATATTGCCCCCGTCGGTTACTGGATCGCGACACTGAAGCACGATGAGATTCAAAAAATGCTTCGAATTCGCAAAGGACTGAGCGACATCTGGGATCCGCGTTTTGGTGATCGAATGATTGAATTGGTTTTTATTGGGAAAAACATGGACCGTGAGAAAATCATCAACGAGCTCGATCATTGCCTGTACCAGGACGGCGAAGTTGTCGATTTTCAGCAAGATCCCTTCCGTCTTTCCCCGGTAGTAACGGCAACGCAGTAAAAGGCACGTCAATATCTGGACATTGATCGACAGTTCAGGTGGAAGAACACACTGAAAAGCAAAGCAGACAAAATAAAAATAATCCGCGTCCCAAGCCTGCTGCCTGAAGCGGATTACTTTTTTGTGCTCTTCTATACTATAGAGAGTGAAAAGTTCTGTGTAAATAAACAAAAGGATAACCCCTAAATGGGATTTTATGGTATCCTCTCTTTACCACAAGCGAGGAGAAAAATCACCTAGGGTTATCGTGTTTCTAGTTTACCCTGTCTCAGTGTGATTGACTAGGGCCATGTTAAAATATATTGATTCCGTACTTCTGTTGTTCCGTTCCCGTTTCCATAGATTCGCTGCGTTTCAATGGTTTGTTGTGATTATCACCGGTCTGATGATTCGTTCCGACTGTCTCGGTGTCACCTCTGTGATTCGTGACTTAGCGCTTCATCCGAAGGGGTATGAATCCATGATTCATTTTTTCCGTTCCTCCGCCTGGTCTCTGGATGAGCTGCGTCACCAGTGGTTGCGTGTTGTTCTCAAGGTTGCACCGCTCAGACGGGAGGGTGAAGCGGTCATTCTTGTTGGGGACGGCGTTAAACAGGCGAAAGAAGCACGCTTCATGCCCGGTGTGAAGAAACTGTATCAGGAATCCGAGGATGTGTCCAAGTCTGCCTTCATCTTTGGGCATCTCTGGGGATCCGTTGGCCTTCTCATTGGAGACGCCGGAAAAACGTTTTGTCTGCCACTCTCTCTTCGTCTTCATGATGGTATTCAGACGATTCACCAGTGGGAAAATGACGGTGAAGCACAGGGCTCCCATGTCGTGCAGATGATTGATCAAGGATTTTCAGCCGCTCGAGTGTTGGGGCGCGCGTTGTTTTTACTCGATCGCTATTTCTTGTCCGTGCCTGCCCTCCGTCGTTTGAATCAGCGGAATCAGGAAGAGCGCACGCGATTGGATCTGGTCACCAAAGCCAAAACTTCCTGTGTGGCTTATGAACATCCCGTTCAAACTGGAGGCCGGGGACGTCCACGAAAGAAAGGAACCCGTCTCAAAGTGAACACGTTGTTTGACACGCAAGCGAATCAATTCCAGGCCACCCGCCTGTCGCTGTACGACAAAGAAGAGAGGATATCCTATCTCTGTCGGGATCTGCTTTGGGGTCAGGGACTGTATCAAGACCTGCGCTTTGTGCTCGTGGTCATGGGTGGACGACGATCCATTCTGGTCAGTACGGATCCATCCCTGGAACCGGAGACCATCATCCGACTATACGCACGTCGCTTCACCACGGAAACGACTTTTCGCGCGCTGAAACAGTCACTCGGTGCTTTTACCTATCATTTTTGGAGTCGGTCAATGCCCAAATTGAACCGTTATCGCAAATCGGATGAAGCCGAACCGTTGGATCAAGTGACCGAAGAAAACGTGCAAAAACGAATTTGTCAAACCGTCAAAGCCATCGAAGGTTTTATGATGTGCAGTTGCATCGCAATGGGCCTACTTCAAATGATTGCGTTGCGCAAGGAAAACAAACGACAAAACAAAGCTTTTCGTTTTTTACGGACACCGTCCAAGAGAGCAGCCTCAGAGGCAACGATTATGGCCTATTTACGTCAGACGATTTTTCAACGGTTTGCACAAAATCAGCATTTAACCATAACGCAAATAATTCAAGAAAAGCAGGAAACACCTGAGGTACATGACGAGTTACTGATTTCTTAGTGGTTTAAAACTTTTGACTGTCCAGTATACTGTTGTCGAGGACAATTAATGGATACGTTTATTGTCATTTTCAGCCATGATAAACAGAATATCCATCCCATCACGATTAACGTTATCGCTACAGTTTGATCATTATGAAAAAGACTGTTGAGTTTATCCTCTAGCGTTATCACATAAATACCGGCCACGATGATTTTGGCGTCCTTTCGATAGTCAAGCCTCCCTTTTTTTCAAAGCCCTTTTCACGATGAGGCGTCCTGTGGTTCATCTTCTCCGGATGAATTATCTGAACGTTTTTATCTGTACTGCATGCGCTTTTCATCAAGGGATCGGCTTATAATCGTTTAATGAACCCAGAAGAAGAGCTTCAACGCACCGTTGCAGGTTTGTGATCATTCAATATGAAAACAGCCTTGCAGATAACTCTTATTTATCCATTTCCTCCGATTGTATTGTTTTGCTTTTCACGTAAAAAAGTCTGAATGCAGTCAATGCAGCCCCGAGACAACAAATAGTGACCAGTATGAGGTAAACACTTTTCATGCCATAAACGAATACGTCATCCCTTCCTTTGACGTAATCAGAAACATGGCTGTTTAACTTCCAACTCATAAAACGGTAGAGCAGCGTTGTTGAAAGCGTTATTCCTACAATTTGTCCGAGATTCCGCACCAGTGAGCTAACGCTGCCCACGATCCCGAGTTTATTCTTAGGGCAAGTGGACATAATCAAAGAATTATTCGCCGGTTGAAACAGCGATTGCCCCACAGCCATGATGGAAACAAAAATCGCGCAGGACATAATGGAGGAATGCTCGTAAAGCCTCGACATGAGGAAAAAACCTAAACCCATAATCAGCAGACCTGCCAGAGAAATCACTTCAGACCCGACCTTATCGGAAATAGTGCCGCACACCGGGGAAAGGAATGCTAGAATCAGCGGAGACAGTATCAAAAACAAGCCTGCCTGAGCCGGTGTCAGTTTCAGGGTATCCTGGAGGTAAAATGGAAGCAGGATAATGGATGCGGCAATACAGACGAATGAAGTGAGTGCGCAGATAAGGTATAATAAAAATTGTGTGTTTTTAAATATCTTTAGTTCAAGGAGGGGTTGCCCGTGCTTCTTTTCCATCCCGATAAACAATGCGATTAAAATAAGCGCTAAAAGGATTGCCGTCAGGATATACGGATTCGCAAAACCTGTTTTTTGTGCCTCAATCAGCGCCCCAAACAATAAAAGCGTTCCTCCAAACTGGAGCACTGCACCTATTTTGTCCATTTTTCCACCACTTGATTCACTTTTGGGCAGGTACTTAAGCCCGAGCAGAAAAACAATTATACCCATTGGCACATTAATCCAAAAGATGAAATTCCAACTCAGTGCCGATAGGATAAAACCACCAGTCGAAGGTCCAATCATGTTTCCAAGCGCAACTGCTGCAATCAAAATGCCCAGTGCCTTGCCCCGACCTTCCCTTGGAAATAATTCTGTTATAATTCCTTGATTGTTTGCCATATAGGCGGAAGCCCCGATCCCTTGGACAAAACGGGAAACAACGAGGGGAGTGAAGGAATGGCAGAGTCCGCACAGTAAGGAAGCTATGGTGAACAAAACCGTCCCGCATTGAAATACTTTTGATTTCCCGATGATATCCCCAAGCCGTCCAAAAAATAGGAGTGTAGCGCATATGATAATGGAATAGCTTGCAACCACCCATTCAACGGAGGATAGCGGAACGCCCATTTTGCTAGACATCACAGGCAACGCCACATTCACAATACTGGAATCCAGCGTGGCCATAAAAGTCATGGCGACAACGACAAACAGAGTTATTCCCTTTTTGTTGCCGCGATTTGAAACTGCTTCTTGCATGCTCAGTCAACTTCTTTCAATTATGTATAGTATTATTTTGCTGTTTAGATGCCCCCTTACTTATTCTAGAATAGCTTTATAAATTGATAGATAAAAGAACTGTGTTGCTGACTTTTTGCACGATATTGATATGAGGTGAACAAATGAGAGATTCAAATACGTATTTATACAGAGCAATGCCGAACACCAATTTCTGCGTCGATGTTTTCTTAAAAAATGACATAAAGCGTGGTGAGAACTACAAAAGACACTGGCATGAACAATTGCAACTCTATTATTTTGTTGAAGGCAAGGCGATTCTTGAATGCGGCCACAATCGCTTCGAAGTGTCATGCGGTAACGTTGCCGTAGTCAACAGCAACGAATTGCACTATCTGGAAAGCCTTTCCGACGACCTTGAATTTTATGTCATTCGTATTGATCCCACCTTCCTTTTCAGCAATCAAGTCGACCTATTACAGACGAAATATTTTGCTCCGCTGGCTCAGAACCATATTGCCTTTCAAAACCTGATTGAAAACGATGCGCAGATAGTGGATTATGTCACAAAAACGATTCAGGAATATTTTACAAAAGAAACCGGCTACGAACTTGCCATAAAGGGATCCATTTACCAGTTGATTGTACTGTTGATGCGCAGGTATGTTGGTAAAATTTTGACAAAAAATGAGTTTGAGGAGAGAGCCCGTACGCTGAAACGTTACGAAGATGTTTTTCAGGCCATCGAAAACAATTACGTCGAAAAAATCAGTTTAAAGGAACTGGCAGACAGCGTGAATATAAGTACTTACCATTTCTGCAGGACATTTAAACAAATGACCGGAAAAACGACAACTGAATACATTAATGGGGTGCGGCTTGAAAAAGCAGTCTGCTTTCTGGAGCAGACAAATCTGAATATCACCGAAATTGCACAGAAATGCGGCTTTGACAGTGTGAATTATTTCAGTCGCCTCTTCAGAAAGCACTATAACACGTCCGCAACCAAATTCAGGAGAACTCATACTGGACAGTTTTCCACATAAATCGTCTTAGTTTTGTTTATAATCTTTAAACTGACTCCTAACTTGTATAATTAAAAAATGCATTTTTAGAATTCACTCTACTATCAAAAAAACTTTCCACATGCAGAAACTCTTCACACATTCTGGGGAAAATAACGGAAGCCCCTTCTTTATGTATCAAATTGGATAATATTCTCCATATAATCCAATCACAAAGATCTTCCTATTATAGACCGCCGTTTCATCATAATAATTCAATGATACAGGAAAAGGGCAGCATTTTTCAATTTGCGTGAAAATGGTGCCCTTTTATCTTCCATACATCTTTATGATTCACTGACTGCCAATGATTTTACTATTTGCCGCCAATTATATTTTCGTACCATAGAATTTCATATTTTATAGAAGCGTTCCGTAACGTAACCCGGTTGTTGCCTCATTTATGCTTCGAAGTATCATAACCCAACTGCTTTTCACCTGAAATGCCTGGATTTGTCATTTCATACGGGTCGAGAATGATGTCTAATTGCTCTCTTGTCAATACATGATGTTCCAGACAAAGCTGGCGGATTGACTTCTCTGATAAAAGCGCTTCACGTGCCAGTTTTGAGGATATTTCATAACCCAGGTAGGGACTAATTGCGGTGATAATTCCAATACTCTTTTCAACATATGATTTCATTGTATCCTCATAAGGCTCAATTCCAACCAAACAGTATTTTGTAAAAGATTGAAAGACATTGTTCATCATATTGATTGATTGCAGTAAGTTAAAAACTAACACAGGTTCCATGACATTTAATTCGAGTTGTCCAGCTGCCGAAGCTAAAGAAATCGACAGATCATTCCCGCTCACCTGAAACGCAACCTGATTAATGACTTCCGCCATTACAGGATTCACTTTCCCAGGCATAATGGATGATCCAGGTTGCCGGGAAGGAAGTTTGATTTCGTGAAAACCTGAACGCGGACCGGAAGCCATTAATCGCAGGTCATTTGCAATTTTCGACATATTGATCATACATATTTTCAAGACAGAAGAAACTTCAGTGTATGCATCAGTATTTTGTGTGGCATCCACTGAATGGCCAGCGTGACGGATGTCAAGCTGGCTGATTTCTCTCAAATGTTTGACCACTGACTCTGTGTAATGCGGATCAGCGTTTAATCCGGTACCGACTGCTGTGGAACCAATGTTTACATAAAACAAAGGATGGCTGGATTCTTTAATCCTTTGCATGTCCCTTTCAATGACATGACTATAAGCAGCAAATTCTTGACCTAACCGAATCGGGACAGCATCCTGAAGATGCGTTCTCCCCATTTTGATAACACGATTGAAATCACGAGCCTTTTTCTTGAACTCATCCAGCATTATACCCATAGTATAAAGCAGATTTCCTAAGAGCCTGATGACTGCCAAATGAGTGGAAGTAGGGAATGAATCATTTGTGGACTGCGCCATGTTCACATGACTGTTCGGACTTACGATTTCATAATTTCCTTTTTCTTCATCCATAATTTCAAGCGCACGATTGGCAATCACTTCATTGACATTCATATTAATTGAAGTTCCCGCGCCGCCTTGGATCGGATCCACGATGAATTGGTCTTTCAATTTCCCTTCAATGATTTCCGTGGCTGCCTGAACAATCGGTTGCCCTATGATAGGATTCAGATGACCCATATTCATATTGGCTAGCGCTGCAGACTTCTTAACCATAGCAAATGCCTGAATCAAAACTTCGCTGATTCTATATCCTGTGATCGGAAAATTTTCAACAGCTCTCAATGTCTGTATGCCGTAATAAGCATCAATAGGAACTTGCTTCGAGCCAAGAAAATCATGTTCAATCCGAAATTTGGGCATTGTTTGTGCCACCTTTTAAAGTGATATTCGGTATTGGTTCCCGCATTTATACTGTCTTCACTTGGATCACCAGAGTCTAAGTGAAAAGCTCCGCCTTTCCATTAACACTTATGAATTAATTAATCCAATCTCCCAATCTACGAATTTCAATTTCTGCGCTCATCAAAGCATTTTTAATTTGTTTAGCGAGTTGTAGAGAACCTGGTGTATCCCCATGAAGCAATAATGAGTGACCGTTGACTTCAATCTCCTTGCCTGTGATCGATGTTACTTTTCCTTCATTAACCATTCGAATCACTCTTTCAACGACGGTATCCGGATCGCGAATGACTGCGTGTGGATTGCTTCTTGCGACCAAGGTCCCATCATCGTTATAAGTACGGTCAGCAAATATGGTGTAAGCAACTCTCAGGCCCTTTTTCTTCGCTGCTTCAGCTAATTCACCTGGCATGGTAACGACGATCAGAGATGGGTCAAACATGGCAATACCCTCTGCAATAGCCTTCGCATATCTCTGATCCACAACAGAAAAATTTCCTAATTTTCCATGAGGAGTAACATGCTGTAATTCTCCACCATATGCCTTGACAAAAGCATGAAGAGCACCGATCTGATAAAGAATATCTGTCGTGACTTCCCATGAAGACAAATCCATTGCTCTTCTTCCAAAACCAACTAGATCGGGAAAGCCAGGATGTGCACCGACACCAACATTATTTTCAATAGATTTTTCAACAGCACTCGCCATTGTACGAGGATCCCCTGCGTGAAAACCGCAGGCAATATTGGCCGAACTGACTAGCGCCAACAAACTTGAGTCGTCCGCTATACTGTAAGACCCAAAACCTTCTCCAAGGTCTGAGATGATATCAAGATATTTTTTCAAGCCATTGCCTCCAATAAAACTTTATTAGGAATAACTACCGGATCGTTTGTTTCCCCTATCATATTTTAGTAGCCATCTCAGCTGTTTCCCCTTCCTCAGAATAAGCTTCATAACTGATTTCCTCAATTGATTTCTGTTTTGTTTCAATCCCAATTGAAGCAATAACGACAGCGACCAAAATCATTAGAATACCGATAGCAAGAAAAACCTGCATTTCTCCATAGTCTGTTAAAATCCATGCGACACCGTACGGAGTAAAAATGGCTACAGCACGACCAATTGCTGTACAAAATCCGGTGCCTCTAAGTCGAATCTCTGTCGGCCAGAGCTCTGGAACGTATACTGCAGAAGCAAAGCAAACGTAGATATATAGGAAAGAAATCAGGAAAAATCCGAATATGACAATAGATATCGGCGATGTCTGCACGGAGTAACAATAGCCGAGGAGCGCGATCATGCATAGGAGAATAACACCTAACCATTTACGGGGGAATTTATCAATGATTCTTGTGGCAACAAATACTCCTAGAGGCGCCCCAAACAAAATAAGTGTCGTCATAAGCAACGAACTGGTGATGGTTATCCCCTGTTTAATAAAAAGTGTGGGAATCCAGGTCGTTATCGTATACAGTGATATATTCATACCGATTAAAACACTGATCCCTAAAATAGTGCGTTTTAATAACGGTTTTTTAAACAGCATCGAAAATGCGATTTTTTGTTTTTCCTGACCCTGATACTGATCTACTGCCGGAGGTAATTGAACGCCCTTATCGCTTTCAATTTCTTTTTCAACGACTGACAAAATCTGATCAGCTTTATTTGAGTATCCGCGTGATGCATACCAGCGAGGCGATTCTGGCATATTTCGTCTCGCAAGCCACACAAGAAGAGCGGCGATTCCAGCAATGACAAACATCGCGCGCCAGCCAATATCCGGTCCAAGTGCTGGCATAACAAAATATCCAATCAGTGTGGCTACCGGTGGTGCACAATTGCCTACAAGAGAAAGTGTTGCAATCCATTTACCACGGGCTTTTGACGGTAAAAATTCCGTAAATGTTGAAAAACCGACAACAATCTCCGCCCCAAGTCCTATACCAATGACTCCGCGAAGGAAAATAAGAATCATCATACTGGTAGAGAGTGCCGCCAGAATAGAAGCAACACCAAATAATAACAAGTTGAATTGATAAGCTACTTTTCTTCCAAAGCGATCACCAACGAATCCGGCTAATATAGAGCCAATAAAGAGACCAGCCAATGTGGCTGAAGAGAAAGCCGCATTATAGTAGTTGTTCGACCAGCCTGTTTTTACAAGCTGTGCCAATACAATTCCGCTGATATAATTATCGAATCCATCAATCAGTAATCCCATCCCAATCAACCAAAAAAGCCGACGATGCCATTTTGAAATGGGTAAACGATCAAGACGCGCTCCAATTTCATTAATTTTAGTCACTAAGACGACCCCCTTATATTTGAATTTATCAACATATTTTGGATCCAATATCAATATTGATTGAATAAGTAGTCATTATCGTTGTAATTCGAAATAATCAGTCATCATAATGCAGGATGACTTTAATTGCGTCTCTACTTTTCATGAGTTTAAATCCTTTTTCCCATTCAGAAAGAGGAAGTCTGTGAGTGATTAGAGACTTCGCGTCAATCATCCCTCTCTCCAATAAGCGTAGAGAATGTTTTAAAGAGACCGTGTTATAAGCCATGTGTCCGGTCAGTGTAATAGCTTTCATCGATAGATCATTGATTGAAAAGTTCAATGGAAGATAACTCATACCGACGCGGACAATCTGGCCGGTACTCCGCACAATTTGAAGAGCTTGTTCCAGAACCTGTGGAGATCCTGCACAGTCAAAGACAATCGGGATATTGTATTCGCCGACAATTTCCTTTACACGATCAGCGACATTTTCCTCGTCATAGGCAATGCAATGGGTTGCGCCAAGCTTTTCTGCGACCTTAAAACGCACATGTCTATTTCTGCTTGAAGCAACAAGAATGATTTCAGCTGCCCCCATTAATTTAGCCATTTCAAGACAAAGTAACCCAATGGGGCCTGCTCCGAAGATGACCACATGATCACCAGGTAATAGGTTTGATCTCTGGGCCACTGACATATATGCATTGCCAATCGGATCCAGCATCGCTGCTTCTTCGAATGAGACATTATCCGGAATTTGAAAAAGACAATTTTTATAGACTTGCATCACCTGACCGGGAATTTTCACATACTTTGTAAACCCCCCGTCCATTCCGACACTTAAACCAAGAGATCTTTTATGGGGACAAAGCAAATAGTTGCCAACAGAACATGCGTAACACTTACCGCAAACATATCCGGTGTTTTCAGAGACAACCCGATCACCGACTTTCCAATCAATGACATTCTTGCCCGCCTTCACAACCACACCGGAAAACTCATGACCGGCAATTCTTTTTCCCGTGGTTGCCCCGTTATCAATATCATAGTGTTTGAGATCAGCCCCACAAATTCCGGCAGCCTTTACTTCAATTAAGAGATCATCATCACTAATCTCAGGTTCAGGTAAATTTTCCTCAAAATGAAAGCCTCCAATTTCCGTACCATATCTGCATAACCCCTTCATACAACCACTCCTTCATTAGATTCCCAACATTTCTGATTTATCTTTTTTTATTGAATTATTAATAACTTAATTGTCATTTTACCTCACACAAACATATAAATAAAACGGAAATATTTTGTTATAAATATCGATTATTTGAATTATTTTAAAATAAGTGGTTAAATATAGTTGTCCATCTAAAATTTTTTAATTATTTTTGTAAGATAATATGACATACATCTATTTGCTTTTTTGTTCTATTTAATTTTAATGCATATTTTGGATTTTTTGAAAATGCTGAATATAAGGAGGATTTGAAATGAATACGATTGAAATCGAAGCTTTTCTCGCAGTCGTTAACTATGGAAGCTTAACTGAGGCAGCAAGCTCATTGTTTCTATCGCAATCTACATTAAGCCATCGAATCACTCAATTAGAAAAAGACGTGGGTATGCCCCTCATTAATCGTGGGCGTGGCCTGAGAAGCTTGACTTTGACCCCAAATGGGAGTGAATTTCTGACCATTGCAAGAGAGTGGATGGATCTGATACATAAGACAAAAGAGATTCAAACAAATAAAAGAGAATTAAAGCTCTCAATAGGAGCTATTGACAGTGCTCAATCCTATATTCTCGCACCCATTTATAAAATATTGAATCACCTCAAACAGAAAATAGACATTCGTATTTTAACATTGCAGTCTTCGGAACTCTATTCGCTTTTAAATTATGGGGATATAGACATAGCTATTGGGCATTTTGAACAGCCAACACCCAGTATGGTCATTAAAAAGTTCTCAAGTGAAAAAATGGTCGTCATAAGCAAGGGCATTCTGCCAACCTATAATGGACTACTTATTGATCAGGAGTTGGACACAGGGGACCAGCTCTATTATGGATTTAATATCTCGTTCCGATCATGGTACGATCGCTGGATCGGGGACAGAGAATATCCGACAATCCATGTTGATACCGCCAATCTTCTTCATACTTTTATGGACGATGAAAAAAAGTGGGCGATAGTGCCGCTGTCAATGGCCAATTGTATGGAGGAAACGGATCATGTGAGTATGTATCGGTTAAAAAACCCGCCTCCTGATCGTATTTGCTATCAAATTCGTAAAAAATATCCCAGAGAAAATGCCGTCGAAAGTCTCAATATCTTTGATTCTTGTATTGAATTAATTAGAGATCAGAAAGCACCAAAGAGCTTTCATCTCTATCGTGATGAAAATTAAACAAATCATTTTACAACAGGAACGACAAATATTTTTATTGATCAACAAGCATCACGATAAATTTTTTCATTCATACCTCAAGATCGTGGACTGATCGCTAATATTCGCGCATTTAATGCTTTACTTTTTGTGACCATGGTGACATTTTGCCAGGGACACTGGGTGAAGATGAACTTTTAGTCCGTTTATCAAACATGGACCACCCACCATAAATAAATAGTGCAGCGTTTGACCAGAAAACCGGCAGGACGCCCAGTGCGCCACCCATCGGACCAGAAATGATCGGAACAACAATCTGGGCAAACTTATTCACTGTGAGTCTTATTCCCAAAACTTCGCCCGTTCTTTCTTTCGGGGAGCTATGGTATGCCATTGCCATGGACAGCGGCTGGCAACACCCAAGTCCAAGACCCATACTGAAGGAAAGCACGATCAAAAGATAAAAACTTTTAAATAAAGGAATAAGCAGAAAACCAATAGCGGACAGCAGAAAACATATTCCCAGAACATGATCTTCACTATATCTCGCCATCAATTTGGGGACAAATAACCGGACAATAAAGTATGCGGCCGTATTCGTGCTAAGAATAATCCCAATCAGTGATGCGGAAAGGTGGATACTCCGGCCATATACAGGAAAATAGAACTCAAACATGAATACCCCGGTTAAAATGATGCCGCTTGTAATAAATGTTTTTCTCAGCGATCGCGAACCGAACAGATCGAGAAACTTCTTTTTCACTTGTACATTCACCTTTGCTGGTTTCGGCAGTTTGATCACATTAATTAAAAAGACAATTCCCGGAATAAGGGCAAGTGCCGACAACAGTACGTAGGTCATTCCATACTGAAAGCGATCGATCGAAAAACCAGTAACGAGTGACCCCAGCAGTTCGCCGATCGATGTGCCTTGAGATAAAGTAGAGAAATTTTTTGAGTAACTTTTTGCATCACTCAATGTCCCGATCAAATTTTGGATGGTAACGATTGTAAATATCTGCGACAAGCCAAACAAAGACTGTGAAACGAGTAAAATGTAAAGCTGGTTTTGAACTAAGTAGGGCAAAAAAAGTGCTGTGGCACTGCCGATCATCCCAAATACAAGGGGAATTCGAAACCCTATCCGATCAGACATTCTACCTGAGTATATGGCTAGAATCATCGGAAACAGAGCACTGAGCGCAACAATCAGCCCTAAAAATCCCGGGTTTGCTTTTAAGTGGACGGCATATAGTGTTGTCAGGACGATATTTCCCTGATAACTTGTCTGAAACAACAGAGCAAGTACAACAACGGTATAAACTTTCATCTATTTTTCTCCTCGTTTCAAAAATGTTCCCCATCGGGCCTATAAAGAAAACTTGGCAAAATCAAGCCTCTGGCGAGGCTGAGTCTTAGTTGTGACGGCCATGGATGTCCTAATGCCGAACACGCCACAGGACGTGGCGTTCTATGTTCGGTCGCTTATAATCCGCTAAAATTTTGTACTTTCTTATAGTATAAAAAATTGCCAAACGCCTAATCAGTTCAGCAATTAATTGTTGTTTTACCACATAAGTTGTTCCTCATTTAGGCTGCAGTTGCAGATCCTTGGCGCCTTTATAGATATTATTAAATAAATCCTCAAGGTTCTCTTCGTCAATTCGTGAAAAAGCAATTCTCAGATCAGTATCACTTAATGCTATCGTTCCGACGCCGTATTCATTAAGCAAATGCATACGCAGCTGATCTGCATTAACTGATTTTACTTTTAAGCAAATGAAATAGCCTGAATTAAAAGGATAGCAACCCCACGCATCGTCATATTTTCCTGAATTCATCAGCTCTCTGATTTTTACAGCGCGCCGTTTCATAATTTCAAAGTTTTCCTCTTTCTGTGCTTTTAATTCAGGTGATTGTAACGCATGCAGCACAAACGTCTGTGATGGATGCGGGCCATTGGAAATCGTTGTTCGTATCACGCCCATTACTTTCTGTTCAAGAAGGTCCTCCATTTTTTCACTGTTCACTCCAAACGTAAGAAAGCCTACCCGGAAGCCCCATGCGTACTCTTCCTTTGTGGCTCCATCTACTTTAATAGCAAGTACCCTTGGATGAAGATTAGCCAGTCGGCCGAACAATGATTCTTCGATCGAATCTCCATAGAAAAGGCCAAAATAAGCATCATCTGTTATAGCAATAACGTTAATACCCGCTTCTGCCGAATCTCGAATAGCCGCTACAATATCCTGGCTTTCTTGTTCTGTTGGTGTATAACCTGTAGGATTGTTCGGGAAATTTAGAATAATAATCACTTTGCCCTTACTTTTTTGTGAAAAAATGGCTTGTTTAAAAGCCAAACAATTGAAGTGATTATTTTCATCAAACATTGGGAAAGTAACGATTTTACCTTTTTTACTAACACCAAAAATCATTCTGTAATTTTCCCATTTTTTATCGGGCAGTATATAGATGTCGCCTTCATCAACAAACAAATCGGCGATGATGCTCAAACCATTTGTTAATCCTATTGTTCCAATTGGATTAACAAACTTTTTCCCGCGAAGGGAGGGATTGTCCTCAAGCATCTTTTTTGCCCATGCTTTGCGCAGTTCCGGTATCCCCAATGTTGAAACGTAAAAGAAGATATCTTTAGGATCGTAGAAAGGCAACGTATCATGAATCACATTTAAATAAATGGGCTCTCCGTGATCGGTAGCAAAACCCGATGTGGCGTTGAATTTTTCGGATTTTTCCGCTGCATCAGCAATTTGTTTGACATTTCCCTCCTTAGAAAAGTAAATATGCTTTCCGTATGAAGACATCATTTCATAAACATAAGGGTTCTCCTGATAAATACCATCATTTATACTTTTTGCTACTGGATTCATTGAAATTACCTCCCATACTTTTTATCCATCTCAATGGTTACAAACAACATGACTGCCTATCGTATTCTATAAGGTCAGAGATTTAAGATTTTGTCTTGATGACTACGGCAATTTCATCCTCAGATACTGGATCCCCCTCTCTAACCTTAATTTCCTGAACAATCCCGTCCTGGATGGCGTTGATCGGGATCTCTGTTTTCATCGATTCAAGAACGATCAGTGTTTCATCTTTATGAACTTCCTGCCCTGCTTCAGTATTCACTTTCCAAACCAATCCCGTAACAGATACTCTCAGTTGAACTAATGGCATAACTTAACAATCCTTTCAAACCTATTATTCTTTAGTTGATAGGTAATTTTTCACAAATCCTGTATTTATCTCGCCTGAAATGTATGCCTCAGAGGACAACATGCCAATAAGAAAGGGAATATTCGTTTTGATTCCGGAGATTTCAAAATTATTTAATGCCTCAACAAGTTGACTAATTGTTTCCGATCTCGTGTCAGCGTGCGAAATGACCTTTGCAACTAATGGATCATAATAAGGGGATACACTTGTTCCCTCTGCATATCCTGTTTCAACACGTATGCCCCTTCCTTCAGGTATCTTAAAAGCACTCAATTTTCCAGGTGACGGATAGAAATTTACTGGATCTTCAGCACATACTCTCACCTCAATAGCGTGTCCTTGATGCTCTATAGGAGATGGCAATATGGACGATGACGGTTCACCGC
This sequence comes from Sporolactobacillus pectinivorans, assembly GCF_002802965.1. Taxonomy (NCBI): domain Bacteria; kingdom Bacillati; phylum Bacillota; class Bacilli; order Caryophanales; family Sporolactobacillaceae; genus Sporolactobacillus; species Sporolactobacillus pectinivorans. Next base: position 2,824,600 of record NZ_NXGA01000001.1, read on the forward strand.
CCGCTGTACGGATTTGTGCTTTTACAAGATCGACACCTGTAATCTCTTCGGTGACGGCGTGTTCTACCTGCAAACGAGTATTCATTTCCAGAAAACTGTAAGCACCTTCATCGCCTCTCAGCATCTCAACCGTTCCAATATTGTCGTATTTTAGTTCTTTTAAAATATGGGCAACTTGAGCTGCAAGAGCAGAAATTTCTCCACGATCAATCGAGACGGCAGGTGATTCCTCAATCAACTTCTGGTGACGACGCTGTACGGAACAGTCTCGTTCAAAGAAGTGACAAACATCACCGTATGAATCACCCAAAATTTGAAATTCGATATGCCTGGGATTCTGCAGATATTTTTCAAGGTACACTTCATCGTCCGAAAATGCTCGAAAAGCCATGGATTTAGTATCATTAACAATTTTTATTAATTCCTCTGCATTGCTCGCTGGCAGCATACCTATGCCGCCACCACCACCCGCAGGTTTGACCAAAACGGGAAAACCGATTCTCTGCCCTTCTTTCTTTATCTCCTCTAGGTCGTTTCCAAGAATACCTGATCCAGCGCTTATGGGCATTCCATAATTTTGCATAATTTCTCTGGCAGTGCTTTTATTGGACATCTTTTCAATCCAACGAGGGGAAGGCCCGATGAACCGCACACCTATATCTTGAACGTGCGATGCAAAACTGGCATTTTCGGACAGAAATCCGTAACCTGGATGGACAGCATCTGCACCAGACTTTTTTATTACTTTCAAGAGAAGCTCTTGATTTAAGTAGCTTAACTGTGCCCGAGAGTCGCCAATGCAGTAAGCTTCATCTGCTTCACCTAAATAGGGCATATGGGCATCAGCTTCGGAATAGACAACAGCAGAACGAATGCCAAGAGCGTGCAAGGCTCGTATGATACGACGGGCTGCGTCACCTCTATTAGCAACTAGTACTTTATTAAAAATGGTCAACCACTCCTCTCTTTTTTTGAATAAGTTTCTATCTTCTGTATGGAAGTCTGCTAAATCGATCATAATAAAGCTTTTTAGCTTCCTTAATCGATAGATGAGAAAAGTGTACTTCATCCCCGGGTCTTGCCTGACCAATCATATCGAGATCAATCAAAGGCACAACACCAATTATGGGATATCCGGCCGTCACAGTTCTTCCCCTGTGCAAGACAACCGCCTGACCTGTAGGAAAAACTTCAATTGAGCCTATGCCCACACCTCGTGATAGAATTTCTTTTGGGTAGAATTTTTTTACGGGCGGGCCACTCAGTCGAATGCCAATATGGTTGCTAACGGGTGATATTTTATACGTCGCTTCATAAAAACCAGTAAAGCTATCTTTGAAAATTTCAATATCCGGCCCATCGCAAACCCTAATGTTCCAGGGCGACCCGTAATGAGGAATGACTTCCGGATTTGCTATTCGGCACTGAATGCTTTTAGCCGCGTCCTCGTTCTTGAGCCTTAATTTTTGTCCGGAAACAAGTCTTTTTCCTAGGTTAATAATTGTATCTAATGCGCAGCTTCCCAGAACTTTAGGTGCATCTATTCCCCCGCCAATGGCAATGTAGACCCTTAACCCCTTCCTGATATGGCTCACCGACAACACTTTTCCTGCAGGCAGTAATAAGGTACTCCATGGTTGAACCGGATCAGAATTAATCTTCAAATCAGCCGGAGCGCCTGTGATACATATAGGAATGTCAATTGTGCTCGTCATATCGAAATCAAATGCTGTTATTTCTATAGCGGGCTGAGCTGTCGCATTCCCAACCAAGGCATTTCCAGCTAGATAAGCATACATATCAACAGCACCATTATCACAGATACCGTAATGCTCATACCCAAGTCTTCCGCTATCCTGAATCGCAGCTATTTTTGCGGATTCGACAGTCAGATATCCTTCCACTATTCACTCACCTTCATTTCGCTGACGGTTTTCCCGTTATATTTTATGAACTCATCCTCACCTATCTCAAAAAACTCCATCATATCGCCTGGTTTATAAGGGACTGGTGGGTCGCTGTTATAGTCTATATTCATTTTTACAGGGGTTTGTCCAAGGATTCTCCATCCACCAGGGGATTCCTGTGTCATGATTGAAACTTGGCTTCCTGCCGCCGTAATGGCCCCGGCAGGTACCCTTGTCCTTGGTGTCTCTAATCGAGAAACGTCATTATTAAAATTAGATCCGAACATAGGTCCCCGATTTACACAAATAATTGGCAGAGGAGAAGAACAAAACTGCTTAATTGTTTGTTCCTCAGACAGTTTTAAACATTCGGAGACATATTGAAGATCCGGTCCCCACTTGCTTCCGAAGAGTACTGGAATTCTAAAAATTCGGCCGGGCACGTCAGCCATTTTGCCTATGTCTGATTGGAGCCATTCCTTAATTAATTCATATATTTCACAACGCTTTATAATTAGATAATCATAGTTAATAAAAAGGGTGGAATATGTAGGAATAACGCCCAAAATACCTTTTATTTTTCTAGCCCTGATTTGATGAGCGAGATAGTGAGCTTTCTGCCAGGCATCTTTCGTATACACTTTTGAGAATTCAATAAGGATGCCAGCATCCCCATAATCCTTAAATTGAAAAAGTTGATCCTTCATTTATTAATTATCTCCCCTCTGAAAAAAGTTCGTTTGATTGTAAAAGATGAATTGAATTCACCTCTAAGGTTAAGTCTATTAGAGTATAGCTAAACAACTCAATGAATTATTAAATTATTCAGATATTTATTTTATTAAATAATTAAGGTCAGTATCTCTATAATTTCAACTTTAATGGTTAATGTTATTTTACTTCACATAAAAATATAAATAAAATACAAATAATTGATGAAATATATCCATATTTTCAATATTAAACAATCTGAAATGAATATATGCTAGCTGGCTGAGAAAGCTAAATTGGAATCCATTATCAAGACGGATTTAAATATAATTGACCCTAGTGTATCGTAGCCAAGATTTTGAAATTAATTGTAATAGTTTTCCTTTTTTGATAGAATCGATTTAAAAAAGGTGAAATGATGCGTCCCATAAAATACAGTGTTGCTTTAACTGACGACGAAGTGCCTCGGCTTAAGAGTCTCTTGAAAGATAAAACAACCAATCAAACGATCCAGAAACGCAGCCAGATTTTACTGGATGCCGACATCAATCACGGCGAAACACATCAGCGCAAAGAAATCGCAAAGTATCATCGTGTGGCCCCCTCGACCATGGCCCGTGTTATCAGGCTTTTTGTGAACAATAACCTTGATAAGGCGCTCACCTTTAAACGCGGTGAGGACTCCAATCACTCACACCAAAAAATTGACGGTGAAGCCGAAGCAAAAATCATTAGCTGGTTTGCGGACCTGCGCCCGAGGGCTATGCGCGCTGGTCATTACGCTTATTAGAACAGGAATGCAAAGTCATCCTGGATGTCCCCGTGAAGAAAGACGCGATCGGCCGGATGTTAAAAAAAATGAACTTAAGCCTCACCACGATGACTACTGGGCCATCCCCAAAAAACAAGATGCCGACTTTGTAGCTCATATGGAGGATGTGCTGGATGTCTACTCACACCGATACGATCCGCAAAAACCGTTAATCTGTCTAGACGAAAAGCCCTACATGATGCACGCTGATAAAGTTCAGCCCTTACTAATCCGGAACAAAAGCCCTCGCAAAATTGACTATGAATACGAGCGGAAAGGTTCGTGTTCCATCTTCGGGCTCATTGAACCGCTGACAGGTAAGCAATATGTCGACGTCAGACCGACCCGGACGGCAGTGGACTTTGCCGAAGTGGTGCATCATTTAGTCGATGATTGGTATCCGAAAGCCGAGAAAATCGTCTTAGTCATGGACAATCTGAACACGCATCGCATCGGCTCGTTGTATAAGAAGTACCCGCCAACCGAAGCCAAACGGATTCTGGATAAGCTGGACATTCACTATACCCCGAAACACGGCAGTTGATTGAACATCGCAGAGATCGGGTTGAATCTCTTTTCGAAACAATACTTAAACCGCAGAATACCGACCCTTGAAGAACTGGATCGGGAGCTCAATGTTTGGTGCGAAGATCGTAATCGTCAATCGATTGCGATCAAGTGGCAATTTACCACAACCGACGCCCGTATCAAGTTACATTCGCTGTATCCCAAACTCACGATAGAAAATTAAAGTGAATATGGTGGCTACGATGCACTAGTATAGACAGAGAATTTCAATTTATTACTCATTCAATATGCCTCATATATATATGACAATTCGTATTTGATAGATTTTGACTATATATAGGCAATAAAAAAACATCCCGAAAGGTGCCCTGCTTTTAAAACTTATTCAAGAAAGTAATCATTGTCACCGGTTTTAACGTAGGTTATCCCATTCTCAAATATAACACTGTCTCCCACTTTTTCAGATCTCCAATCCACTTGAGTGGATTCTAGTTTCCCTGTTTCTCCGCCACTCCACACTCTGTAACTAAACCGTTCACCATTGCTATTTGTCGAACTGCATTCCCCGCTTCTCTTAAAATGAAATGAAGACATTCCGCTCTCACTCCTAAATTATTATCTTTTTACTCCTTTGATTAATAACATAAGGTTAGATGAGCATTATTTAATATCTATCATTTCTTTAAGCAGAGGCATTTTCCTGCATGGTTTATTTAAAATATTCTTCAAATCCGTAAATATTAGCGATCTTAATTCTTTGAACATTATCTAATGATTTATAATAATACGCAATCACACCGGATCTTGATAGGTTTGATAGCTCTTCTTCTAAATTTTTCTGAGCAATAGAACTATCTATGGCATTTTCTATTAAAAAATTCAATGATACTCCGTCTTTAAGCTGTTCTCTTAAAAATTCTTTTATTTTCATGACCGATTTCCTCTCTCATTTTTTATTTATATTACTATGATCAGAGAAATCTTCAACCATGAAATAAGAAGCCCTGACGGAGCGCCATGTTCTGAGCTTCGTGCGAGATCCTTCTCAGCTCCCCGACCTGCCTTTGAGTTTAGCATGCGGATTTACGGTCAGGCAATCTGGCCGCAAAGCCTACCTACACAAACTCCCTATTTTAGGGCATAATGAAGCAGTGATTTAGCACTCATAAAATACCTTTCATTTATATGGCAAATCGTATGACAAAAAAGTAAAAATTAAAGCATTTCAAACCGATAATAAAAGTGTTGCGGTGACATGGCATTTGTGAGAAGAATAGCTTTTTTATGTTCAATCCCTAGTGGCCATTCACAGTAATTAGTTTGAAATGATAAAGACGGTGTTGATTATCTAGCAAAAATATACTTTAAATACTACTAGTTCACTGTATTTGTAGTTCTGTCACTAGTTTCATTTGTCTAAATTCTTATCCTTTCTCGTAATGTTGTAAATTGGGAAATATTTCTGCTTTTTATAAAACTCATTTACTACATTAAGATGAAATTTTACTAACTAGGTAATATGATATTTTGATATAGTTAAAAATAGTGAGAGGATGATTTTATGTGAGAAAAATTGCTCTAGCAATTCTTTCAGCGGTATCTATTTTCATCGTTGCACCTAGTTTTCAATCGGATGCTCAGTCAATTCAGCCTAGACCTATCTATTTGTCTGCTCGTAAAGTGGCGTTACGTGGACATGAAACTAAGGTGACTGCACATGTAATTGCAAATAGGAAAACTACTAAAACTGCTAAAGTTACTAAGATTTCTAGAGCTGTTTCACACGTACAAGCTAAGACAAGCCAAGTTACCAAGTCTCAATCACAAACACATAATAATCAAGCAGTTCCTCCGCTTCAATTACCAAGTGGAACGCAAGAATCATCAAATTGGTCTGGATACGCAGTAACCCCAGCGTCAGGTTCTTCGGCATATACAAGTATAACGGGTAGCTGGATCGTACCCAAAGCTTCCGGTAGTTCAGCGTCGGTCAGCTCTCAATGGATTGGATTAGGCGGTATGGGTTCGAGTGATCTCCTTCAGATGGGAACCGTTGAACAGTTTCAGGGGAACCACGAAATTGCCACTCTATTTTGGGAACAACTACCTGCAGTCTCTCAGAATTTAGTAACGGTACCCGTAGGTTCGAAAATCATGACCAAGATTTTTGATCGGAATGGTTCAGAATGGTCTCTGAACTTTAAAGTGATCGAACCCAACGGTCACATTTTGACCCCAAGTGTTTCGGTCAACCTGGACAGTGGCTACGCTTCCGGAATTGGGACTTCAGCGGAATGGATTAGCGAGGATCCATCTGATCAAAATGGTAATTTGTACCCCTTAGCAGATACCGGAGTTGTGGCATTCACTAATGCAGAATCTAATGAAGCGCCTATAAATTCGAGTAACAACCAAGTTCAGCCCATTGCATTGGTCAATTCAATAGGCAGTGTACTAATCGCCCCCTCAACGATATATTCAGAAGGGACGGCGTTCTCTACAACAGAGATTGGCTATCAATCTCTGTATTCGAGAAATGGTTGGCATCGATACGGTTTCCGCAGTACTGGGCACGACTTCCGTGGAGGTCGACATAACTTTCATACAAATGGATTCAGATATTAAATATTAACTAAAGTCCAAAATGAGAAAGTAGCCATGGATTTACAATAAGATTATGTGTTGCGTTAACACTCTTAATTAAAAATAACTTCAAATAACCTCACCTATTTATTGGTGGGGATTTTTAAGTATTGTTTCGAAATTATGTAAAGTTGATGCAACTGGGAACATTTTATTTAGAGCTTTTCAGACATACATTTCCTCGTGCGCTCAACAAATGTTTGAATACTAGTCTTTCTCATCTCAAGTAAGTCAGCAATTTTTCCATATGAAAACAGCTCAACCTTTGCCAATATGTAAACTTCTTTCCTCTCTTCGTCAGTTCACACAGTGCATCTTCTACCACAGCAGGATCCGTCAAGTGGACTCTCGTCCGGTCAGCATCCATATGGCATCGTTCCGGATCCCGCCCCACTTCACCACATATTCCATGTCCCTGATCATCCCACCGATGATTTTTCTATCTTCCGGATCTGCAAAAAGCAGAAAAATCTTTGTGCAGTAGGTTTTGAACTTTGTCACAATTTTTTTGTCCTATAAAAAAGGATTAGATCCAATGTTGTCGAATTTTTTATTTATAATCTCCTCTCTCTGCTGACCTGTTAGGAGGTGTTGCTTTTCTTTTTTCAGTTTTCTATTTTTTTCCTACCGCTTCACCCCTTCCCGTTTTTCTTCTATTTTACATTTTCTTCTGCTTCATCTTCAATCAAAGCTTGTCTTCAAATCGTTAATATCCCACCACAAAGGAGTTCTCCGTATGTTTAAAACCTTTCGCAGATTGATTCTCGCCTCTGAAAGAGCTTTCACCCTCATTGAAATGATGATCGTCCTGATGATCATATCTATTCTTCTGCTGATTGCCGTCCCCAATATGATCAAATCGCAGTCTGTCGTTCAGGACAAAAGCACGGAAGCGACCGTTAAGATGGTGCAAAGCCAGATTGCCGCCTATCAGATGGATCATGATGGCGAACTTCCGCCTTCTCTCGACGTTCTTGTTCAACAGGACTATGTCGATAATATTAAAACGTCTGAAGGCCGTGCTTTGATTTATGATACGGCAACAGGAAAAGTCCATGCGCCTTAAACTTCGTAGCGATAGGGGGTTTACACTTATCGAACTGCTGATCGTTGTGGCCATTGCCTGCATCATCGCCCCTATCTCTTTCCTTTCCTTATCACATACTGCCGATGAACAAAAAATGAGACATTTTGCCGAGGAAATCAGGGAAACAATCAGCGATACACAGATGGAGGCCGTTCTCAAATCAGCACCATTCAAGATAGTTTTCAATACTCAGAATGGCTACTATCAGGTGATCAGTGCCAGCCAGGTGACTACGAGAACAATGGACGCGCGCATCAAAGTCTTCAGCAATGTGAATACTCAATCCATCATGATCAATGCGGCCGGAAAATTTCTTCAGCCGGGTACTTATACCTTTTTTATGGGAGCAATTAAGTATCAATTGGTTTTGCAGCTCGGTCAGGGGAGGTTCCGCATTGTAATGGCAGCCGTTATCTAAGCTGAACAAAGGTGAAATTGATGCCCTGATACTAAGGCATTTTTTACTTTTATCGATTATTTCGATTCACATTTCTGACCAAAACTGAGCATGGTTTGTGGGGCGCATTTTGGGGCAGACCTGAAAATAAAACCTCCCCTTTTTAAGAAAAGGGATCCATCTATTACTACAATTCTTTCATTCTGAGTAAAAGATCGATCATTGTGTACACTTTTTATGATTTTCCCATTTTGCAATTATACATTCTATCGTGCATAATCGCTTTGTGAGAGAGATTATATATGGATATTCTCCTGTCCAGGCAACAGGAGAATTTTTTTACTTTATTCACCGTTCTTGCAATCATCAGCCTATATACATATAGGAGGCGATTTTACATGTCATATGATAAAAGAAGTTTAATTACTATCAGTCGGATATTTGATGAGGATTTGTTTACGGAATGGGAGTTAGAGTATGTTAAGCATGAATCAGAAGAATGGTGGTATTTTATCTTCGAATATATTGGCTTCTTGAGAGGTACGGATGAGTCGGTTTACATATGCCACGACCCTCAGCTTAGGCAGTCATTACTCTTATCCAGGAGAAGATCTGCGCTCTGGAAAAAATTTTCAACTGTTGGCATGTGTAGCAGCAAGCTTTAATATATCTGTCCCCAGAGAATTTGTTGATGGCTGAATTGCCCAGACTTTTCCTGATAAACAATTTCGACAATATAGCTCCTTGGCACGCAAATCACGACCCTATTGATCATATTATGCAGAACGTATGTTTTATTTTCCAGTATTATTAGAACGCACATTCGTATATAATATTTGAAAAGGGGTGAGGTTGATGAATAAACTGACACCAGGTAGTAATATGCGCTGGGAATCTAGCCGAATGATGCTGCCGGAACATGTGCAAGCGCTCAGGCAACATGACATTGATAGGATGAAGATTGGGCGACCCGATCTGGATGAAGACGAGTTACAGGAAATTCAGAGATCACTACAGACCGTGATTAAGACCCACGAGTTTGTCGAATTATCTTATTACAAAGATGGGTTTATAAAACAAAAAATATGTACGATTGCAAAGTTAGATCCGTATGAAAAGATTGTTCAGGTTAATGATGGATTCGGAATGAGTTATAAATTTACTTTTGCCGATGTGATGGATATACATGTCGTCGTTCAGGATGGAGAGTGACATGTTGGATGCAGATCGTGTAAAGATTATTACAGACGAAGAATACATGGTTGTTAAAAATCATGCCCTCCTGCCGCTCGTGCTCAAAGCGCTTATATATGATAAAAAGCTGCTGACCGCTTCTCACTTAAAATTTATTAATGAATATCTCATCATTATAGATGCCGCGATTGTTAAATGTCAGAAAGCGATAACACAGAACCGGCAAGATATTTTTTATTGCCATATACGCATTGTAGATCATGATTGGTTAAACCATGAGATGATGTTCGATAATCACCCCTATCCGATTGGCTTCGACAAGGAAAGTGCCGTCAAATGGATACGGGATACGGCTGCCGAATATTTTAAGGCCAGTGAAGATATGATGTGATCCCTGCACTTAGGTGTGGGGATATTTTTGTATAATTGTCGATTTTTGTCGAAATAAGCCAAATTAAATTTCTGCAAATTTATTCCATTAATGATAATATCGACTTATTAAAATTTTTCAAAGGATGTGTTAGAATTGAGAAAAAATATTTTGCTGTTATTCGTTCCAATTTTGTTGTTCTTTGCTCTATCTCTTCCGCATATCGCAAATGCCCAAGACGATAGTGAATTCGCGGGTGGAGGTTACGGGGAGTTTGGGCCCGTTGAAATGCCTGGAGGTTTTGATGAAGGGGGTGGTGACAGAGGTGGGGAGAGAATAGCTTATAGTGAACCATCTTATATAAAAGAATTAGATAAAAACACCCGGAACCAGAATCATATCATTGAGGGAAGTAAAGGTAATGATCACAAATGGAGATACATCGCGAAACCTGTAAATTGGAATCACGTAAAACCATATGTTGAGAAAACCATGAGAAATGGACGTAGAGTTCTTGAAAATCGTAAACTTCAAGTGTATAGAAAAGACCTTGAAATAAAGGGTCACAAAGTATCCGTACGATATCGTGTAATTAAAGGCACGGCACACATTTCAACTGCGTGGGTGAATTAAAATGGGAAAACTTTATGAAGCATTAAAAGAAAATGACCTAAATAAATCCCTGATTTATTCCAGAAACATCGATTCTAAGGAATTATTTGAAGAAATTTGTAGCTATATTAATCAAGATACTAACAATTTATTTTGGTATACTGTCCTATTAAAACTTTTACTTGAAAAGGAAACTCCAGAACTTCATGAAGTACTCTTCAATATTTTTATTACTGACCTAGTTTATGTGAATGGTGCCCCACAGAGCGCACTTTTTCATGCAAAAAGATCTATAGAATTAAGTAATGAAAAAGACCCAAATTACGTTCAGTATCTTGTTAATCTTCTTATTTTGAGCGTAGCCCCTTATCACTTAATTCCTGAAGAAAAATCAAAACCGATTATTCAAAAAGTTTTAAAACTAGATCCTAATAATGAATTTGTTAAAAGTGAAATGGAACTTGGGAGCTTTCACTAAAAGTTTTTGATCTATCCGCCGGTCAACGACCGGTTTTTATTATATAAAAAGAAGTCTGCGCATTCTCGCAGGTTCACAATTCAATGCATGTAATTTACAAACATTAATTCAAGAAAAGAGCCTTATTGTTCATTAGGCTCTTTTTCATCTGCTTTGGCTTCGCTTTTATTATTCTTGTTCATTAATTTCAAGACATTGATGGTTTGAATTATGATACTCTGATATAAAGCTAATCCCGTTAACTACTTACATATGTTCGAACTTACAGTAATAAAATATTGGCCATGTTCACAGCATATTTGTCAATAATATCCATTTTTTCATCACACGAGAAGAGCCCTAAAACTTCAAAGTGAATATAGAAGGTAAGATTATTTTCAACAAATTTTTCACCATATATAGATGCACTAAAATACATTTATGTATGCCCACAGAGTGGGCTTTTCGTATGTCATTTTGCAATGGGTGACTGAACTGCGTTGGTACCGGCTACTATTGCTGAATTCACTTCAGAAGCAACTTGTTTCCCGTCGCTCTGAAGTTCTGTCAGCAGGTTCTTCACTTCATCCTCAGTGATCTTAATTCCTTTTTTCTGAGCAAATGCAGCAATTACCTCGGCACCCTTTTCAACCGTTGCCGGCGATTCAAGCACCCGGGCAACTTCAGATGCAACCTGTTTCGTAAGTTCAGCAGCAGTGGACTTGGAGTTCAGAAACTCCTGTGCCTTTTTCAGTTTGGCCATATCTGAGTGCTGCTTAATATATGTGGTTAAAAAAATGCCGGCAGCGGCAGCCACCAGTTTAATTGCGTCAGTAAGTCCAGATGAAATAATGGATTGGAACATTTGAATCTCTCCTTTAATATTTAATTTTCTCGCCAGGTTTAATCAAGTCAGAATGTAGATGATTTACAAACTTCAAATGAGAAACTGAAGTATGCTTCGCTCTTGAAATTTTCCAAAGTGAATCACCACGGTGTACAGTATAAATGTGGGTTGATGTTTTAGCGATCGACTTTGAGGTAGCTGCCATCAGTCTCAGCTTTTCTCCCGGATAGATCAGCCACGAGTGCAGGCCATTAAACGACATGATTGTTCTGTAGCTGACACCGAGCCTCTCGCCAATCGAGGATAAAGTATCACCTCGGCGAACGACATAAGCATTTTCTGTAGCGCTCACTTTCTCAGTCGTCTTTTTCACTGCACTGATAGCCGCTGCGCTTGGTTTTCTACCGGCCTTGATATTTGCCAACAGCGCGATGTTCTGTGCCGCTGTGCCCTTGTACTCGCTCATCTTGACGACGATCCCATAATCTACCGCCAACTTTGTACGGTTTGCAAAACTAGAATTAATCTTTTTGCTCTTTAAATAGTTTACAAGACTCACACCACCGACCTTACCAACCTTGCTTGATACCGCACCCGTATACTTGCCAGCATAATCAATATTTACGTCGAAATAGCCATATCCTGGGAACAATTTTTGCGTGCTGCTCCACTGATGTGCACCTCGATTGTATCCGGGATCAAGAACTGTTCTCCCATCAAAAGCATATCGCGCAAGCCAAGGTTGATTATTATCCAGTTTTGACGGGATCAATCGATTGCCGTAATAATGGCTTCCGCTATAAACATCCGTTTTGACGTAACCAAGCTTGTGCAGCTCGTCTAAAAAAGCATTGACATAATCCGTTAGCTGGCTAGCATCTCTCGTCAGTGACGCATCTTCGATGTCCAGAACTGCATAGCCGTCCGCCGTTTTAGAAAATCCATCTGCTTGCAGATTTTTGTCAAACCAACGTGCTTCTGACTGCGCTTCAGAGACGCTTGTCAGGTGTCCAAAATGATAAACAGACACACGCAAGTCAGCGGCCCGGGCGTTTGCAATATTGACAGCTGCCGCTGGATCGCGCCTACTGGTGCCTTCCGATACTTTTACTACGACACCGTCAATGTGCCCTGCTTTCGCCGTCTGGTAAACCGATAGCGGTAAACCTGACTCGGACTGATAATGAGATACGTCAATGAAGTCGATTCGGCCAGACGCAGATGCCGGCAGCGCAAAAGAAAACGCCAGCCCAACGGCCAGCGCTAAAGAGATTATTTTTTTCAAATTACTCCATCTCCCAATATGATATTTTCCCATAATTTCTACTCACCTCCTCCCAATGTTATGTATAAAAATAGCGCCCGTATGGACGCTCACTTACTGAAAAAGAAGTTTACGAGAATAGTTGCTAGTGTGACCACGCCACCGATGGGGATTGCTAGTTTACCAATCGCTTGCCAAATGGATATGTGCGCTTCTTGTTTCTTTTGCTGTATTCCGCCAAGCATCCGTATGACTTCTGTATTTTGCTCCCGAAGATACTTGTTTGACTCATCGTTACGGGCATTCCCATCCTTAATCTGATCGGATAGGGAATTGATCCGGTCTCTGATGTCGTCCTGCCCGTCCTCTAACCTGTGAATTCTTGCCTCATGATCCTCAATACGTGTTTCTACATCCACCCTATCCACCTCTTATGAGTGCAAAATAAAAAGACCTCTTGAAAGGTCTCGATCTTCCAAATTCGCAAACGTTTGCGAATTTAAACTGCTACATAAGCCTGACCAGTAATCGTCTGATAGTCATCCGCCGTGATCCACCCTGCCGATACAAATACCTTCATCTGGTCGACTGTGTAATAGCCCTTCTGATAATAAGACGTAATCCATGACTTCCACATTATGAAGCACCTCCCGGCTGTATTTGTGCGAGTTGAAGCATGATGGCAGCATTCTGATTTTGAAGATCACTGATTGTCTGTGCCTGCTGAGCTGACTGCAAAAGAAGTTGAGCATTCTGCTGCTGAAGCAACTCCACGTTGTTAGGAGACGGTGCTGCGTGTAAACTATTAATATAGTCTTGGGTAGCACCTTCCAGCCATTCAGCTCCGTTCCACTTTGGTTTATAGAATCCGTTCGGGGGTGCTGTCTCTACACAATCATTAGGAATTTGCGGCACAGTACTTGTCGTCGTGCCGTCCTCATTTTCCGTAACCACTGGCGAGTCATCGAAAATAACCGGAGCCACAAATAACTCGTTGGTGTCAATCTGATAGATTTGCTTCATATTAATCACCTACCCAGAAAGAAGTCGTCAAAACAGTTGGAGCACTGCTAGTACCTATGGATGTACCATCTAATGCATTAAGATAAACTTTTCCGTCTGAATTAATTCTTACCCCAACAGCATTGTAATTTCCTAAGTTTAGATTATAGTTTAATGCTACGGTGCCAATGTTAAAGCTGGGAATACATCCAGTGGGTAATTGGAAGAGAACATTACCGCTATACCAGTTTAATATATTAAACATCAGATGCACCACACCGAGTGCACCTTTGGCGTATTTACATGTCCCAGTAGCACCATTTTGCAGCACTGCATCATACCACTGCATATTTGCCAAATTAGAAGCAGAAACAGCATCTATAATTCCATATCCCGATAGTGTTGTCGGCTTTCCTGTTGCGATTTTTGACCAATCGAGGGCTGGAATATCCGCTGATGCCAATTGTGTACCCGATGTGACACGACCCTTTGCATCAACAGTTAATTTTGTGTATGTTCCTGCTGTTACACCGGACGCAGCAAGTGCAAAAGAAAGTGCGAGGTTGGCAGAACCATCAAATGAGCCACTTGTTGTGCCATCACCAGATATTGAGAGAGTGCGAGCAGTAGCCAGCTTACTCGCTGTTTCCGCATTGCCAGATGTGCTTTGATTTCCTGCAGCATTTACCCCTGGCAAAGAAATATCCGAAGAACCATCAAATGGAACTCCGCCAATGTTTCTTGCGGTGGCTAGCTTTGAAGCGGTTGGTGCGTTTCCCGCGGTAGGTAAAAAATAAGATGAATCATGGCCATCTAAGAGGTCTGCGTCCAATCCAGAACCCGAACCATCTACTGTCAATAATTTTGCCAATACGCTCTCCGCGGTAAGCACTGCGGATATGGAGATATTTGCACTGCCGTCAAATGAAGCGGAGCCAGTTGCATCCCCACCCAGTCCAATCGTTCTAGAAGTCTGCAACTTACTCGCCGTTGCTGCGTTTCCATCGGCATTCCCAGTGATTGATGCCGGGAGTTTGGCGCTCGAATTAAGCAGCAAAAGTTTATTCGCTACAGCAGTCGCAGAAACTTGAGAGTTTGGGACAACTGTATTAATGGCATTCGTAATTGCCTGTGTGATCTCGTCTTTCGTGTATCCGCTCTGTTGAAGTTCTTGCAGAGCCAGGTAAACCAAATTGAAAAACCAGTTGAACCAGTCTGCTGGGGGCTTATCAGACGCTGCCCAACCCGCATCTTTTTTTGTTTGTGGTGGCTCAGTACCTACCGCATTCCATTCTGGTAATGGTTTTGTAAAAGTCATTTCATACCACTCTCCTTAAATCGGTAACTTATAATCATCTTCCGGGGCAAATAGACCGCCGAAGATGCCACCGGTCGTTTGGGCTAAATCGGCGAATCCATCGATGCTTGTTTCCAACGAAGTTCCGCTCGCGAACCCGAATGTGCCTTCCAAATTGATGCTCGTAATGCTGACTCCTGCCGACACAACTTGCTCGACAATTTGGATAAACTGATTGATACTTAAGCCGATGCTGTTCAGTGCAGTGAGCGGAGCACGTTGTACGATGATTGCAGCTGGTGCCGAGTCCGCTTGAATAACAATATCAGTCAGATCACAGCTGAGCGTTTTGGCGATCGCCGTAATCATCTTGTTATAAGTGCCATCCGACTGTCCTTGCACGATTTTCGCGATAATGATTGACCGATATATTTCATCTGGCATCTGTCCACGCGGTTGGGAAAAATCAGCACCGATAAGATCCAGTGTTGTACCCTTCGCCTGCTGCAGGTCACGCCAGGACTCGACTGTACTGATGGTATCAGATAGGGTATCGACTTCATCAGAAATAATCGTCAGGACTTTGCCGATGTTAGACTTTGGGTCCTTGATATATCGGTCCGTCAGTTTCGAGATCCAGTCTTGTATCATTCGTGCGTCACCTCAATTGCGGTAATGCTCGTCTGTGGTGCCTCATTCGGGCCGATAACGACATTTTCCGTACCGAGTGTTTCATCCGTGCTCCGGCCGACTTGGATGGTCACATCATCAATGCCTGCGACCGCATACACACACGAGAATAACCGAGAGTAGACCACGTCCTCGCCCATCAACAGCCCAGAATAGAACGTGCCATCAGCATCCGTGCCACCGATGTAATTAAGTATGTTCTGCTGTATCTGAGCATCCCCGTCTGTCTCATATTTGGCATTCGTTTTTATCGATATAGCCAGCTTTATATCAATCTGCGCTGCAAAATCAAATTTTACTTTATGAGTAGTACCGCTGCTATCGACCACATTCACCGTTTGATTGCCAACGGTCTCTATACCTGCTGCCACTGAGTTGAGCAGTGTATCTGCAACATCCGACGCTATGCCACCAAGTACATATGCATGCACTGACTTAGCAGGATTTCCAGCACTGTCCGTTTCCAGCGTGTTATTAACAATCACGTTTGCTGATCGAACCCCACTCGTTTCCAGCAACTTTGCCACAATCGATGGAAAAGTTGCATTACCTGTGCTACTGCTACCAGCCACAAGACGTTGTCGAAACTCATCATCTGTTTCCTGATCTCGTCCACCTGTCGCTGTTGCTGCATTCGTCACCGACGTAATGTTCGAATCCGGATTTGCCTGCACTGTAATGGCACCAGCTGCCACGTTGGTATCAATCCCGGTATCGGTTGAAACAGCATCAACGGTCCCAATACCGGTAGTATCCAAAGTTAAATCCGCGATCGTCTCAAATTGAATACCGTCGCTTGTCTGAAATACGGTGCCTTCTGGAACTTCAAAATTTACTTGACCGGTGATCGTCAGCGTAACGTAACTGTTTGCCGCAGGAATGCGACTGGTGCCCATCAACGTGCTGAGCCGATCTAGTTGCACACCTTCGGACTTTGTGACAAATCCGGCATTGTATACACTTTCGGTCAGTTCCCAGGCAATAGAGAGAAACCACGCAAAGAGGATAATCAAAATGCCAAGAAAACTTGTCTGCGACACATTGATATCCGCACCCCACAATTCCCGAGCCTTGTTCTGCATGTCCGAAACTAAATCGGCATATGATTTTTTATGAAAGCCAGTAGAATCAAGCATAAATTTACCTCCTAACTTTCAATACCAACGTCATTTAATGAAATTTCTCCAGTTTGATCTGCCTTAGTCATGGAAAGCGATATAGACCTGGTACGTTTACTGCGATCATCATTAAAATCAATTTCTTCTACAGACGAAATTCGCGATTCCTGTGAGATCGCCTCGACAATGTCATCATGTGTCGCGTCTTTATCCGCTTGTTTGCCAACCAGGTTGTCATGAGATAGGCCGAAGTCTTCATCCATGAATAATTCGCCCTTAACTGTTTTCAGAATGCTCTCGACAGACTGTACAAGCTCCTGGTCACCATCGACCATAACCATGTCGCCATTTTGAAAGACAAGATCGCCGTTCTGATCAATCAAAGGTGCTTTCATGTCTGTATCACCCCGATCACAAAAGCATCCGTCAAATCATGTGTCCGTGTTGAGTCTGGATCAATCATATCTGCACCATGCATATTATCGATCGCACGGTCAGCGAATAGCAGAAGTACGACGTTTCCAGGTGCAAGATCACCCACATGTTTCAAGACAGGAGCATCCTCAACGAGTGGCCAATCGTCTACGTTATCATTGGAATCAACAGTCAAAAAAAGAGGCTGCACACTGGCTGTGTGCGCCCCAGAGTTATATTTAAGTACCTTCGCAGGTGCCGAAACATAGAGACTCAATTTGATATTCCGTATCAGTGAATCATAAAAACCCGTCTGTTTAGACATCAGATGACATTCACCTCCGTGGTGAACGAGCCTCCATCGCAGACATGTTTGCCGATCTTTGCTCTGAATTTTCCATTACAGGTAGCGCTTTGCACGCTGATAATGCTGGCCGTTGTAATCCGGTGCTGCAAAAGACACTTTACGGTAAATCCCTTTCCAGTATCATCATCAAATGGCGTCGGACTCTCGATCAATCCAGAATTTACATTCAACGTGAAATTTTCATCGTTGCCTTCGGTTATCGAACGAATCACCATCTTGCCGCGTCGATAATATAAAGCGGCTTTGCAATCGCGACAGACCTCTTCAAGGTTATTTTCAATGAGACCAGTGACCCGATACCCTTTTGTATAAACCTTGTTATACGGAACAGATAACTGAGCTAGTTTAATGCCCAGATCCTTAACTAGCCGTTTGATGATGGTCGATCCAAGCGTTCCCGCCGCAAAGGTGATGACATGCGTCCGCTTCTTATATTTCGCTACCTTGACCGTTTTATAATGGATATAACTTACATACTTCCGGCCATGCTCGTAATGAACTTTTCTGATCGGTGTGGCCAGTTTAACCCGCTGATTCACATAGTATTTTTGTGCAGGATCCGATTCAGCCAGTGTCACTGTTTTATGTGAATAATCTTCGCCCTCTACGAATGAGATTGTTGTTTTTTTGTCGACACCGTCTTTGCTGGTCAACACCGTTGAAATGCGACCGCTGGCTATCACACCATAATCTCCGCGATAGCCAGCCTGAACCGTACAGATCATTCCGCCTTTGATTCGACTGATTGTTGCCGGAGATAAATTAAAAATATCAACGGTTGATGTATTCGGCTTGGCATCATCATCAAAGGGAACTTCAAAATGTATCTCCATCTGATCACCAGTTATTTCGGTTGAAAGGCTTCCACTAATCTGTATCTTGATGACTCGGCCATAAAGTAAAGCATTATTGGCCATGATTATCACCCTCCGTTGTTCAAGTCCGCATCATCGCTATTTCCAAGATCAGCCATGTTAGGGCCTGTTTCTGAGTCAGTATCATCCGGGAGATCGTCAATGCATAGAAATACAGTTGACCCAAAATTATCCCATGTGATCCGTTGAGTCTGCTCAGATTCATCGATGGGAATTAGATTCTCAGCTGGAAAGCTTTCTGGATTATTGATCTCGTTGAAAAGCGGCATATTCAGAATAAGCTTTTCTCCAGCAACGAGTACTTGACCTAAGGCATCGTAAAGAGTAGCCGTGAAGAAATCATTGGATTCGTTATAGTCGATGTCGATAAAAAATGTGTCGTTCTCAGATTCAAATTCAAACCGAAACGGCAACTGTGTTTTGTCGATATCAATATAATCATGATTCATTATTTCACCCTCATTCTCACGCCGATTGGAATTCGTCTGGCCGGCCATGGATTCCACTTTTCAAGCGTAGAAACTAGTGTACCATATTTCATCATCATTCCCCAGTACGTATTGCCAGATTTAACTTTAACATATACCTTAGATGACTTTTTTTTGATCGTTTTTTTCTTTTTACCAACCGTTTTTTTCTGTGTTTTCGCCTTCGCTTTTGTTGCAGTCCATTGCTCTTTAACGATACGAATATACTGCAGCTGGATACTGAGCGCAGATCCATTGCCCACATCGGCCGTCCGAGAATCATCAATGCTGATGATAATGACATTCGTCGCGATACAACGGCCGGTATAATGCAAGAGCGTGCCCTTGTTCAAGCAGTCTCTTAAATACTGAAGCTGCGTTTTATATCCGGTATCCGATAAGATGAACCCGTCCAGTGTCAACGTCTGAGGCTGGCGCTGGACATGATCAGTTATTGGTTCTCCAGAATCGACCGGATACGCAGTAGCCTGGACGGATGTATTCAGCTTTTCAGATTCGATTAACAGGTCAACATTTCCGAGCTTTGCCATCAGATAGCCACCTCTGGCTCATAAAGATTCTTCAATTCAGTATATTGCTTGTCCAATTCATCCTTCACAGCTTGCCGCACGCCATCAGAACTGCTGTTATTATTGTCTACGGTAATCGTCACTTGAGGGCTGTAAACGATCGATCGATTTGATCGGTTATAAGTCATCGTCTGCGAGTTGTCCGGAGCATAGGCCTGAGACAGGGCCCCAGTATTTCCTGAACCTGGCTGAATGCCAAGTGCTTGGCCCAGCTGATTATACAGACCAAGTGAACGATTACGCAGAGCCGGTTCTGTAGAAATGACGTATTCCGGATATCTATGCTCAGCCAATGATGCAACCTGAGGTTGACTTGCGACGCCGCCGGTTGCATAGCCTTTATATGCACCGCCGTGCATCATCGAAACGATGCCCGGAACATTAAATGCCGTTCCATATCTCGCTTTGATATAGCCGATTGCCGCGATGATATTGTCCACTGGATTCAGAATATCCGTGTGCCCTTTCTGAGCATAGGCGTTGAATGTGCTCTGAATAGTCTGCATCAGACCCATTGATGGATGACCAGCTTTGGCATTGCTGTCCCATCCGTTCACGGCCCGCGGATTTCCTCCAGATTCCTTCATGGCAATTGTTTCAAGAGCGCTTGTCCAGCTTGCAGGGGCGCCGGACAGCTTCAGAGCCTGCGCTACCCATGCTTTAACAGCTGTTGATCCGCCGCCACCGGTAAGACTGCCCATGATCGAATTAAAGAAGTTTCCGATCCCAGACTTAACCTTATCGATCATACCGTTTATGATGCCGACAGGAATGGCTGTCAGACCGTTCATGTTGACGAACTTACCCACGATCATATTGAACATTTTTCCGGGATCGCTCAGGTAACTCCACGCATCAACTGCTGTGTTTTTGACAGCATTTCCAACGGATTTAACTCCGTTCCAGACAGATGAAGCCGCATTACTGATCCAGCTGCCAACACCGCCTGCAAAATGCGGTAATGCACCAAGCAGACGCTCTGTTTTATCACCATTGAGCACCTGCGTACCGCGTGGTAGATCATAGAGTGTACTCTGTGCTGGGCTTAGTCCCATCTGACCAGCCGGTGTTCGAAAAAGTTCATTCTTCCCACCATCGCCAAGTATCGAAGGACCTCCGGGAGCCCCATCAGTTCCGTTTGCGAATTTTGGAGGTGTCCAGTAAGGGATCCGTAGTTTTTTCGGTGCACTGACTTTGTCCAGGATCCAGTTAATGCCTGCCGATACACCGTTAACTGCTCCGGCGATCCCGCCGACCAGACCGTTTCCTATCGCCTTTGCCCCGTTGACCGCCAGGCTAAGCATGTCACCCATGATCGTTTTGAATCCGGATTTCAAATCGTTCCAGATATTCCCGACCATATTTTTGAGATCAGTCCACGCTTTGCCCCATTTTCCTGTCAGAAGATCAAGCCCGACCGTAATGATGCCACTGACTAAATGCCATCCAACTTTCACCCATGTCACAATAATGTCAAAAACTAATTTGACTGCTGAAGCAAAGGTATTCCAAATGCTTCGCCATGAGTTTTTCAATACGCCTAAAGCGATGCTTATTGCTAGAAAAAGAGGGAATAAGGTGACATGGACAATCGTTTTCATGACATTGAAAACAGTCCGCAAAACGGTGCTTAACTGCGGCCAAATGGATTTCCACCAGCTTTGTACCGTGCGAAGTCCGCTCACTATGACGCCTGAAACCGCAGACATAGCACTTCCGACAGATGAACGAATAACTGAAAATGCACTAACGGCAATGCTCTTCAGTGTATTGAATATCGATCGAACGGCATTAATTTTCATAATACTGCCAAAAATACTGTTAAAGAGATTACTGAAGAATGTCTTAATTGACGACCAATTTTTGATTACAAGATATGCTCCAGCAGCCAAGGCCGCGACTCCTAGCACAATCAACGTTACTGGCCAAAGGGCAGCAGATAGAGCAGCACCAAATCCCCCGACTGCGACTGTAGATGTTCCCGCAGCCACAGTAGTTGCCATAAACGAAGGTGCAAGTGTCGCTACAGTCATTCTTAACGCCGCTATTGTTATTCCTAGTCCTATAAGAGCTCCAGTTCCAATTAATGCTGCCGCCGTAAATGCAGTGAGAACAATCAGCGCTATTTTAATCGGCGCTGGTAACCTGATCATAAAATTAATTACATTCGTCAATACACCAATAAGTGCCGTCAGCGAAGGAAGAACTAAGTTTCCAAATGCAATGCCCATTGTTTCCGCAGATCCTCGCAGTTGTTCGACAGATCCTTTGAATGTATCCATCTTCTGCTTTGCCACATCGGCCGCTTTAATCTTGCTCATGCTTGTGGCCATGGAATCGATGCCCTTGGCACCTGCCTGATATAAAATGTTGGCACTCCGAATGGCATCCGAACCAAAAATCGTATACAGGGCTTGCTGACGTTGTTCACTATTAAGATTATGCAAATGGGACTGTAAAATTTGAGCAATATCAGACATGCTCTTAATCTGCCCATTGGTGTTATAAAAAGCTGAATGGATTGCCCCAGTTGATGATGTAAGCTTGACAAACTCTTTCGTAGCCGTAGCCGATCCAACTTTAGAGTCAGATAGCTTTGCAGCTAGTTTCTGCAATTGATCGTTTAGATCTGTGCTATTGGTTGATAATGGTCTGACCCCATTATCTCTCAGTGCTTGCATTGCCTTACTTGTGTTCATAGTCATCAAGCCCAGGTTTTCAAACTCATTGTAAGCCGTATTTGTCATTGGCGTCAGATTCATCAACATCTGTTTGAGAGAAGTACCGGCATCGGAACCCTTCAAACCATTTTGCGCCATCACAGCCAAACCTGCAGCAGTATCTTTCATCGAAAGACCAACGCTGGCCGCTACTGTACCAGCCATGGACAAGGAGAACTTCAAATCATTTACATCAGTCGCACTTGCGTTTGCCGCACCGGCCAATATATCCGCTGCCTTGGCTACAGTCATGCCTCGATCGTGGAAAGTATTCAGCGCGGTTGATGCGATATTTGCGGCATCAGTCAGATTAAGATCACCAGCAGTCGCAAGGGAAAGAGCGCCGGCCAGACCTCCTTGCATAATCTGTGACGTAGTAAGCCCGGCTTTCGCCAATTCACCTTCGGCTTGCGCTGCTTCCGTCGCGGAGTACTTTGTCTTTATGCCTTGCTGAATAGCAAGATCAGACAGCGCTGAACTATATTTTTTCACATCAGTCGGATCCATTACAGACTTGGCATCTGCCATCGCTTGATCAAAGTCGGCAGCAGATTTAACCGTATAACCGACAGCTTTACCGACACCATAACCAGCAGCCGTC
Organism: Sporolactobacillus pectinivorans; assembly: GCF_002802965.1. NCBI lineage: Bacteria > Bacillati > Bacillota > Bacilli > Caryophanales > Sporolactobacillaceae > Sporolactobacillus > Sporolactobacillus pectinivorans. The sequence goes on from NZ_NXGA01000001.1 coordinate 2,847,569, forward strand.
ATTGCCATGCCGGCCATCATGATATCGCCCATATTAGCGTGAATGCGCTGGGATAGTGTCGCGGATTCCGTGCCCATGCCATGCATGCTATGAGTCATGCTAGACATGTGCTGATCTGCAGTCGCAGCCGTTTGCCCCATTTCTTGTATATGACCGGAGGCTGTTCCGGCTGCCCTGGCTGCATTATTCATGGCCTGCGTTGCGCTATTAGATGCATTGCTGACACCGCTCATTGAGCTTCTTGCGCTATCCAGGGGTTTCAGAGCCTGGTCCAGAATGGAGCCCATTTTCTGAGCTTGCTTTGTGATATTATCGATCATGTCATTGATCTGCTGCAGAGGCTTTATATTACCAAGAATATTAACTTCTACGCTTGTCTCACGAAGTGCCATTCAGTTTCCCCCCTTGCTCTGAAATCGCAAATAAAAAAAGAGCGCCGTTTTTTCAGCACTCATTTCTTATTTGACTGCTTTTTAACTTGATCGATCGTTATGTCCAAAGCCGCATTACATTCCATCAAATCGTCTGTAGACATCCGACATGCTTCTTCATAAGTTAATTTCTCACTCATGATGGGCCGCCAGAAATACCAGTTTTCACTGGCCTTTTTTCTGTAGTAACCGTGTGTCTGCAGTTTAGGAATTAAGAAACGTGGCAGCCTCACCCATCACATCGTTAAAGCCGTTGTGGTCATTCCAGTAATCCCAGTTCACTTTCGGCTCGACAATGACCAGACTCATGATGTCGGCATAATATTTTTCTTCAATCAGCTGACCAGTTGTTGCGTTCTTATTCCGGTCACGCATTTTTACAGCCTCTCGAATACCAGGATGCTGGAAGGTGTATTTTTCGCCTTCAATTTCAATAGTTTTCTTTTCGCCAAACTTGGCCATGGGCTTTTTCTCCTCTTTTGATATGGATTCAATATGACGAAAGACGGCCGCTTGTGGCCGTCTTCTCTGATTTTTATTGATCTGTCTTTTCCGCGTCATTCACATCACGACGCATTGTAGTCAAACACGGTAAAGTCAAATTCACGGTCTTCAACGGCGTTTGAAAACTTGGAATCTGCCGGCTGTTTAATCAGTGCCTGAGTACCACCGAATTTTTCCTTGATATCATTTGCCGAAGTTACCCAGATCGGAAAAGGTGTCTTTGACTTCGCTAGCTGATTCAGGTACGTAACAGACGGCGATGTCTGCATCAGCGTGACTTTGATTGTACCAAGATTATTATTGTTAATGGCTACCCCAACCGATCCCTGAGCAGAGACCTTTGTGGTAAAGCTATCATTATCTTTGCTGCACTGAACCAGAGCGCCGTCTGAAAACCCGACAAGTGCAATGCCATTCACAGATACAGTCACGAGATTTGGATCATAAGTACGTACATCAGTCATGATTTATCATTCCTCCCTTATGCGGCAATTTCGCCGGTAATAGTGGCCGTATGAATTGCCCCGGCCAGATCGAAGCTGAACGATAGGCCATTATAGATTCTGTTGGCTCGGTCAGATATGGATACCTCATCGCGTGTCAGAGCCGTGACAGAAAAGATTGGCTGGTCATCTTTGTCTGCAGCAATAATGCCATTCCTGAATGCGGTCTGAAGAACGTTCGTCACCGCACCTTCCAGCAGTCCAATACCTTGGTTGTCATAAGGCACTTTTGGTGCATTTTGGAGTACCGTCTGCACGTCATTCTCCATGTTGACTTTGATCCAGTCTTTGCTGTGAATGACGTCGATATATTCGCCGGATCCAACGATGCCCTCGCTGGTCTGAGCAACACCGGCTTTTGTGATATAGCAGATCGCACCATCCGTGTGAATTGCTGTGACTTCAGTTACTGTGAAGTCTTGTGGAGTAATGCCGACCAAAGACTTGAACTTCCAGGTAATGCTTCCGACCGGAAGTGATCCACAAGCGCCAACAAGTGCGGCGTCTGGATTTTCATCAGCAGCAGGATGATAAAAGACAATGGTCCGGTCATATGTTTTGAACGCGGCACGATCCGCCTCTGTGTCAACCTTGATGACCAGCATCTTAACACCGAAACCTTCCACGATCTGCGCCACGGCGACTTTATCGGCCTGGACAGCATCTGCTAGAATTAGGAATTCCCAGTCCTTTTCTTTATAAGCGTTGACCGCCTCAACCAACTTATAACCTGGAGTCGTTCCACCGTCAGAAGTCGGATCATAGTTTGCGATATATATCTGATCTGGCCGGTTGCTACCCTGTGAAAAAATAGCTGCAGCTTTTTTATAGGCATTGGTTGTGTCTGCATAATCGACTTTTACGGAATCAAGATCAGAATAAGCCTTATAAACCGGATCACCCGCTTTATCAGCCAATATTAAAGGCCGCCCCAATCCGATCAGGGCAGCCGGTTTAACAAGATTGATGTTGACTGTAACATCTTGAAGTGGCATATTAATGCCTCCTTATTAATTTGTATTTGTAGGATTCGATACCGTATCAATTGTCTCAACATCTACGTCTTCATAGACATTAACAACTCTGATACGTAGATCAAAGCCGGCATTCCGCTCAGTATCGACCGTGAGAAATGTATCTCTCGCACTGGCATTCGTTACGCTAACAATGACGATGCCCTGATCTCCTAGGATCTGACGCACAGATGCTGATTTCAACATGACTGCTGTCTGCACAGCGAGATTCAGGGCATCTGCATGCTTTTGAGCATGCCAAGTAAATGAGATCACTGCCTCAACTGTCTCAGTCAATGATTCCGGCTGATTATTACCGGTGCCAATGGGAATATAAGGTGTAATCACGTTGAATGTGCAGAATGGATAGTCCGGCTGGGGGCCGGTACCGTTACTGACGATAACCGGATGACCGAACTTATTCTGGATCACATTGATTAGTGCTGTGTTGATTGCTTTGTAATCAATCATGAGGAACCACCGCCCGCTTGCACCTGCGTGTCATCCGACTTGAGAACATATTGATCAAAATCCGCATAATCACTGTATGGCGTTTTCGAGACAACCGTATAATGTGCTTCCCCATAGTTAACCTTGCTTCGGAGCGGAATCATCATGTCCGTGTAAAGCGTCCGGTCAAATTGAGTTAGCGTTCCTCCACTCTGATAAATCAGCGACTGAGGAAGGGGAACAATTGCACCGTGTCCATCAATTTCAGCAGGATCATCCGGAACCCATTCGCCGCCGTCATAGTGACCGGCGTTCGGGTCATCAATCATTAATTTAAAACCCACATTATATTTATCAATGAGTCTCTTGAACTTGTATAAGGCCATCTCAATCCACCTCGTAGTCCATAGCGCCGATCATCTCACCTGTATCAACCAACGGATTTGAGGATCCCTTTTGTGCGACAGTGAACGGATGGTTCGGTGGACTGTTCAGATCACGGGCATATTGCTGCAGCTTACCTTTAGATTCTAGACCGATTACATCAAGTAGCTTATCAATTGGGAAACTAGCCTGAATCACCTCATTCAACAGACTATCCAGCTTATCCAGGACATCGTTCTCAGCATTATCCCATCCCGATCGGATGAATGATCGTTCAGGAATGTTGATAAACTTTGTGTCCTTCTTGAGAAACAGGCCTTGTGATGCCAAATAGGCCCGCATCTTATCCGTAACGGGTATCTTGCAACCAAACTCTTGAATAGCTGCTAGATTCCCAAGTGTGATATCTGAATCCCCGCTCTTCTTGTCTGCATTGGAACCAAAGTAACCGATCTTGATTTTATGGTCTTGATTGAACGCTTTGAGTAGATCCCCTATCTTGCTCTGATCCTTGATCTTTACTCCCATTTGCTTCACCACCTTAAACAAAATGCACTTTTCGATAGGGACGCCATAGGGTATAAACACGTCCATATCGTAATGTCGGATCTGAAGAAAAGGTCTGGCTCATACCGCCGATCGTTTCGGAGATAACTGAAGCATCGGCTGGATCACTATTCATATCCATCTTAATCATCAGAGCAATACCTTTTTTGATCGAAGCCGGCATACTTGGATTACCATTTGTATCGTAAAAATCCCGATGACACCAGTCACAGGCTTCGACCACCGCATCATCTAGGTCACTCTGAAGTTTGGCATTTTGTGAGGTATCATCTAAAGCAATACCAAGCCGCGTTTTCAGTTCGTCCAGCGTCATTAATTCATTTGGATCAGTCAACGGAGAACATCCCTTTCTTGAGCTTGTTCAGCGAAGGATCTATACCGACAATTTTATATAGCGCTATACAGCGGCACCTAATGTCATTGGCCGGATCACCACTTTGGGAAGGCACTTGGGCTTGTATTCCCCATCCGAGATCAAATGATTGATCAACTTCCCTAGTCTGACCTTCCATGACCACGTGATTTGCCCCAGGGCGATGCCGAACTCGGCTATCACCCATATTCATCCATGATTTCTGCATCTTAATGCCTTGAGCGTTCGCGTTCATGGCACTGTCATATGAAGCTGTCTCTCTGACCCGGTGCCCTTCGGTCTGAGCAATTGTTGTCGCGCGGTTGAAACTCATATCAAAAGCATTCTGAATATCCTTCGCCATGGCAGTATAGCCTTTTTTCTCGATGAATCCTCGCTCCAAGGCCTGTTTAATGTCCTGGATAATCATATTCCGATTTCGTTCCAGAGCCGGATCCAGCTTCAACCCTCGAATATCATCTTTTTCAAGCGCATCCAGAAGCTTGCTGACCTGACTGCTCGGCCTGCTCTGCATAAGCCGGATGACCTTAGCATCAGGCGTATCTGATAGTGGGAATGGTCGACCAATGGCTTTTTTTACACCTGTTTCAATACTGCCCTTTTGAGCATCAAAGGCATAAATATAAACGGCAATCAACAGGCCCAGAACAGAGCTCCGATTCTGCTGGTGCAGTTTATCAGCCTGTTGTATGACCAGGTTTTCAAGCCGGGCCAGATCGTTAAATCGATTCACGTCGGCAAAGCTCAGTTCGTCACTGCCGCTTTTCATGTAGACTCGTGAGAGTTCGGCAATCATCTTGTCCAATGATGTTTTATACTGCCGGCCGATGTCCCGAATGATTCGGTCTTCGTACTTGGTGAGGTAATCGACAAGCTGTTTTGCTTCATCCTTTGTCATCGATTACCCCTCCGCTCATTTTGCAGGACTCGCAGCAGGCTGCTGATCAACCGAATCCTGGCTGTTTGCTTCAGTTACAGCTTGCTCGTCAGTCTGGTCACCGTTCAGTGCTTTGATCAGTGCATCCTTATTCAAGGACTGATAACCCGGAACGGCCTTATCGGCTGCCCGCTTTCTCAGTGCTTCGACAGTCAGTTCTGCTAGGTTCACAGCCGAATCTGCTGATGGTTCAGCAGATTCATAATCTTTATCTTTCAGCAACCGTTTTCCCTGTTCATCAGGAACAAACCATTTTTTGTTGGTACGAGTATTTTTAACCCACATCAGCTTTCACTCCCATCAGATAATTTCATCAAGCCGGGCGAGCCGCACTCAGCACAGCAAGTGCTTCAGGATGTACCGTCTTGCAGCCGTACATGTGAAGGCCTTTTACTGCATCAGCAAAGCGCTTTTCTGGGCGGTACGCTTCAACACTGTTGATCTGTTCCGCAAAAGAAAGAGCCATAGCGTGGCCGGCAATGATCTTATAATTATCCAACACACCGGAACCGGCTGGGATGTGTGGCGCATTGTTCGATTTCAGGATGCTGAATCCTGCCGCTTGGCCAACCTGACCATTGAGTAGACGAATCGCTGAATTCATGTCGCCCGACTTCACAAAGCGGTCATCTTTCAGCAGTAGCCCTTCATACCATGGTGGAATAACTACATAGCGTCCCTGCTCTGGCACATCAGCTTCATCCAGTTTAGTAGATAGATCGACAAGTGCTTCATAAGCGGTCGTTTTATCAACAGATGACGGAGCAGCGTCTGTACCAATTGTGTTGCTGGCATCAGTATAATGACTTGCAATGAACTTGTCGGCTACATTTCTAAGCCCATATCCTGCTTTCTGCATCGCCGCATCCATGACTTTAGGATTCTGCTGAGCCTTGTCGACATCATCAACCTGAAAGTTAAAGAACTTTGACTGAGTGATGACCAGCTGGCGAGTGTCCCCGTCCAGCGTTTCGGGATCAGACATGTTCGTGTTTTTGGTATAATCGCCAATCGTGACATCACCGATTTCCTGGATATTGACCGTGTCACCCTGTGCAGAAATTTCGCCTTCATAATCTCGATTGACCACATTCAGCTGACCAAAAACAAGCGTATTCTGCAGTGCAAGCAACAGCCGTGCACTCCAGATTTTTGGAATAAATGCGTCTAGTGCCATGTTTGTTCACTCTCCTGTTATGATTTTAATAGTTTCTGAACTTCGTCCCACCGCTTGTTGATTTCCTCGGCAGTCATTTTATTCACATCTTCAAGTGTCAGCGTTGTTCCTTGGCTACCACTTGCCGGCGGTGTCCCGCCATTCTGTTTGAACTTATCGTTCACAATCTTTTGTTCAAAGGCCTTGAAAGCCTCTTCTAGCTTTCCGATGTTAGCCGTTGTTGACTCTTCATCCTTGCCCAAAAAGAAGTCGACAAGATCGGCTGGCAATCCTTTAGCTGTCGCTGCAGTCAGAGCCTTGCTTTTGAGCGCTTCTCTGGACCGCTCTTTCTCCGATTCCTCGAACTTTTGTTTCAGTTCGCGAAGTGCTTTTTGCTCTGGCGTTTCTGCTGGGTACCGCTTGGAAATTTCGTTCTCAAGAATCTCAGGAAGAGACTTTTCCTTGAAGGTATTAATGCCTTGCGTCACGCGGCTGTCAGCAAATGAATTCAACCACTTCTTGCCGCCTTCATCCTCATTCAGGAACTTCTGTACCGATTCAAGTGTCAGTTGAGACCCTTGGCCGTTACTTGCTCCTGCCGGTGGTGTCGGTGGATCGGCAGGTGGATCGCCTGCCGGTGCCGGGGGTGTTGACCCAGGCGGTGTTGGATTACCTCCTTGTGGCTCTGCAAAATACTGCAGGCGAAGCGGATATCTCAAAAGACTTGTTTTCATGTTTCTTCCTCCTTGCCCTGGGCAGTTCCACGATGGCCCTGCGACAGTTCAAATAGTGGTTTTCGTACTGTTCTTTAAGGACTGCAGAACGAAAAAAAGTCCATGAAAAAAGCACCCTCGAAAGGATGCCTTAAATTCGCAAACGTCTGCGAATTTAGTTCAATATATCTCAGGTTTATAGAGTCTTGATAGATTTTTAAATTCTTTGTCAATCGCTTGCTTGACGACTTTCTCAATTCCTTCAAAATTAACCCTCACGCTAAGATCACTCAGTGTTTTTGAATCATGTACCCCTGATCGATACTGACTTTCCATCAATACAGCTATCAGATCAAGCTGCTGAGCAGTTAATGAATTCAATTCAGGATATCCGATCAGCGTAGCAAAATGCCGTGAATATTGTTTATATTCAATGCCCTCTGCCATGTCATTTAAACCCATTCAACTTATTCGAGAGTTCACCGGCAATGTACAGTGCCTGTTTTTCCTCAAATCCCTGAACAATCAGTTCATCGTAGTATTTCTTCACCATCTGAGCGATCAGATAAAAGTTTTCCTTTACCACGTCGACGTTCAGCTCAGCTTCAAGCCTTTTGTGTGCTTCCAATCGGCTCACTCCTTTGTGGGTTTGTTTGGATCTTAGCTATTTGGAACAGTTTTTGCCAAATCATTCATTGGTAAAGTTGAATTCATCGGTCCATACACACTCTCAGCCTGACTTGCTGTGTCCTCATGCATCCGGTCCATCTCCTCCTGAACGTTCGTGATAAACGGTAACAGGCTCAATCGTGTTTCCTCGCTGACAAGGCCTTTCAATGCTCCAGAAGCCTGAGCATCAGAAAGAATATCATCCGGGAGATTTCGCTTGAACTGAAACGTCATCTGCAGATAATCGTCCGGTTTAGCCAACCGTTTCTTGGCCCATGTGGAACACAATAATTTGAACTGATACCTCAGCCCAGCTGTCATTTTTCGCTCCATGGTAATGGATTTATGCTCAAGAGCCATTAACTTGTACCGCATGGCCACACCGGTAACAGTCGTCCCAAATGACTTATCCGAAAAATTCACTGTCTTGGCGAATCTCATGATGTTCTCTTCCAAGCGATTTAAGTGGTGCTCAATAATATTATCGTTCAGGTCCTTTGTCAGATATTTCACGTCCTGAGTTTCATCATCCAGATTAATGACTCCGGTGCGTTTCATGTTTTGCTGATCTTCCTCATCCAGGAAGGCGCCTTTTGCGACCAAGTAAGCCAGTCGGTATTGCTCAATCTCATTACTGACATCGCTCAGGGTCCGGTCATATGCGTCGATAAGTTGCAACACCTTCTCAGCATCGCCTTTAAGTTCCTGATTGTTCGGAACGCCAAACAACGGACAGTAATCAAACATGTGCGATTTGCTCTCAATCAACGAATAATCGGCTCCGTCAGTCGATTCGAAGTGGTAAATCGTACTATCATCGTAGAAATCAGCATTGTAAATGGTCAGCCTATCGTCCGGATTACTGTTATCGTAACCCCATTTGAAAGTTTCATAATAGCGCAGGGCGTACATCGGATTCGTCATATCGTCCGTCATCGAAAGGATGATTGTTTCCCATGGATTCACTGTCATCAAAGCTTCTTTTCCATCCGGATCGATATAAAGTAACCGGGCACCGTATCCGCAAATAGTTGCTTTCTTACCTAACTCACTATCGGCGTCTTCAATGTTATTCCGCTTGTTGAAATCCGATAGGGTCTCGGTCAATCCAGTTGCTTCGTCAATGCCATATGAGATTGGATTACCGAATAGATACCCCACTTTAGTATCCGCGATCTCGGCGTCAAATGAGTTATTGATTTTGTTGTTGACCTTATCATCAATCCGAGTAGTAGTTTGTCCTTTGACATCCTCATATTTGATCGGCTGTCGTGTTAGAATCGGAACTCCTTTGACTGATGCTTTATATCGCTCGTACAGCCGCACCATGCGATCATGATCCTGTTTGTGATCATTGATCATCACTCGGATAATCTCGCTTGTAATGCCGTCCTGTTCAATCAAAGGGATATATTCATTCATGTACTCACCTTCTTTCCTGTACGCCGTCTGTATGGCTTGATCATGGAATAGAGCGCGTACCGGATAGCATCCAACACGTCATCCCATAACTTAACCGGTTGCCCTGTCGTCTCATTCCAGACATACATGTAAATCTCTTTACGGAAACGCTGAACACGATCTTTAACGATAAACAGCTTCTTTCGCTTAAACAACCGTGCAACTTCTTCAATTCCTGAAATGACCTCTTTGTCTGCATTGATCGCATGAAAATGCTCTCGCCTTAAACGCTTGATATGTTCAGGTCGTGCTGTATCACAATAAAAACGGATGTCACCATAGCGGCTCTTTATTCCGCTGGCGACGTCCACCCAGTAATCAATCTCTTCAAATTGTTTGGCATGTTCCTCGATTAAGTAGAAATTACCTTGATCATCTTCACCGATGACAACCATCACTCCGTGGTGATCATAACCAAAATCGACTCCAGCGAAGTATTTAACAAAATTGATCTTGCTCAGTTTGGATTCGCTGATATAATGAATATCCTTGTTGAAATCTTTGTAGACGACTCCTTCAGCTGCACACCAGATACCATTAATATCTCGATCATAGAACATGCCACTTGGTGTTGTCGCCTTGATGTTTTCCCGGTATCGCTCGTTCAGAAATGTGTTATCCTCCAGTACGAAGTGAAAGTCCACAATACTTTTATCCGGATTGTCGATATAATCTCTTTTCAGCCAATGTTCCGGTTGATCCGGATTCGTATCAATCAGGATTCGCGCTCCGTTGGCCGAGCATCGCGATTTGATTTCATTAAAGACTTCCTCATTGGCAAGCGAACCTTCATTAATGTACGCTCCGTAAGCAGTCATACCTCGAATTCTGTTCAAGTCGTTGATCTTGCTGTGGCCAGTACAGACAACAAGTACGCCGAACAGTTTAAAACGGTTGTACTTGTCCATGTGGAAGTTAATGCCGTATTTGTTGGTCAACTCTATTAAGACGTTCTTTGCTAAGTTTCCCAGGTTCGCGCCAGCAAGAATGTACTGCGGATTCTCCACGCCTTCATTCGTCGCAATGTGCTTGACACGTTTCAGCTCATAAAGGAACAAGTCATTGTCGATAACCGTCTTACCGGTTCGCTTCGCTCCGTGATTAATCAGCATGAAATAATCATGGTTGAAGGCGTATCGGAGAACTTCCTGCTGCTTCGGCGTATAGAGTTCACTCAGAGCCATCTCTGAACGCCTCCTCCAGCCTATCTAGGAGATTGCCAACTTTGTCCTCTGTATTTGCCCCGGTGTCAGTTGATGCCCGTATCTGGTCAATACGAGCCTGCATAAGATCACCTTTTAACTTTTTCTCATCATCCATCTTGATGATTTCTTGCTTTTGCTTAATCGCCTTTATCAGTTTGTCTGTCACTCGAGTTAATGCTTCTTCAAGACTTAAGATATCATCAATCTTTTTGAATTCCGTTTCCTCTACTTGTGTGACGACCAGTTTCTGCGTCTGAACAGGAACCTTTATTTCGGTACCGTCTTTTTCCACAGCACGTACGTCTTTGACTCTGCGTAACTCTTTAAGCTCGCGCCGTTCTTTTTCGGTCAATCCATCTTCAATACGCTTGATTCGTTTCATCATTCGACGCTGTCGAATAGTCAGTTCACGAATGGTCATATCAATTTGAATCAGCGGATCCGTTGTAATTGCAGAGAATAGGGCCTTCTCATCTTCATCCAAGTAGTCCCACATAAGCGTTTCAAACTCGCCAGTTCTTACAGCGTTCTTGTTTCCTTTCGGTGCGTGGCCACCTGCATTACCTTTTGCATTTTGATTGCCGAACGGAGCACCACGCGTACCATTTGAACGATTAGGAGCGCTCCTTTTCGATTTAGGAGCGCTCCCTTTCAATTCGTTATCCCATTTGTCCTGAGCCTTCCACTTTCGAATGGTGCTCGGCGTGATACCCATTTGTTCTGCAAGGTCGACCAGCTTTAGCTTCCCGGCGTTTTTCAACCATATGTCTTTTGCATTATCGCGTCTTGGATCTCTCGGTCTTGCCACGTCACATCACCGCCACCTCCACGATTGAGTTTATATTTATAACTCGTCCTTCTGAAGTTGAAGGTCTATTTCAATGAGTTTCTTCAAATCATCTACTGAGGTAATTTTGATTTGCCCTTTTTGAAAGTCCTTAATCCATTGAGCAATACCGGCCTGAACAATCTTTCTGTATTTTTCTTTTGAGGTAGCAATTCCTGTAAGAACTTCTATTTCATGTTGCAGCAAATCATTTTGCGAACATTTGTTTTCATTTTCTATTGCCAGCACCCCATTCCTAAATTAAAATAGGAAACGAGATAGTGGTCTACTTAAACCGTGGCCACGGCCTTCCACTATCTCCGCTGGGGTAACCAGCAGAGTTATAAAAGGAGGGGGATGTTGGCGCATCCTCTTCTTTTTTTATTATGTCTTCAAAAGAAGTTTGGCCTTATTACCTGTAAACTCCTCATACCTTTTTTTGATCACATCACAATATTTAGGGTCAAGTTCAGCCATATAGCATACACGGCCGGTCTGTTCTGCAGCGATCATCGTTGTACCACTTCCTGAACAGCCGTCCAAGACAATCTCACCCTTCTTTGACGAGTTCTGAATGGCCTGAGCGACAAGGGGGACTGGTTTCATCGTCGGATGTTCGCCGTTTCGTAGCGGCTTATCATAAAACCAAACAGTCGATTGCTTGCGGTCACCGTTCCATTCATGAGGGGCACCCAGTTTCCAACCGTAAAGAATCGGTTCATGCTGCCACTGATAATCCTGCCGACCCACCACAAAACCATTTTTTACCCATACGATACACTGCTTCATTAACCAACCTGCATCAAACATGGCTTTCCTGAAGTTGTATCCTTCAGAATCTGCATGACAGACATAAATAGCGCCACCCCTGCGGGTGGCGCTCAACAGTGTCGTATATAGGTTGAGTAAAAATCGATAAAAAGTGTCATTATCCATCTTGTCATTCATGATTTTTAGCGAATCGGCCGTCTTGCCTTCGTAATCAACATTATACGGTGGGTCGGTAAAAACCATTGAGGCAAGCTGGCCATCCATTAAACGATCAATTATTTGCTGATCGGTACTGTCACCGCAAATTAATCGATGAGGACCAAGCTCCCAAATATCACCTGGTTTTGTTTCAGGCTTTTCGATAGCAGCAAGTTCCTGGTCCGCATCGAACTCATCGTCTTCAATTGCAACGGGCATCTGACTTTCCAATTTTTCGATTAAATCAGCAAGGTCAGATTCGTCGAAACCAGTTAGATCAATCCCCATGTCATTTTCATCAAGTTCCTGAAGTAATGCAGAAAGCTTGTCTTCATCCCAGTCACCACTAATCTTATTCAGTGCCAGGTTCAAGGATTTTTCTTTGTTCAAATCGAGATTGACAACAGAAACCTCAATTTCGTCATAGCCACTCTCTTTAAGAATTTTAAATCGTTGGTGGCCACCGACAAGATTTCCTGTTCTCTCGTTCCACACAAGTGGATCGACATAACCGAAAGTATTAATGGATTTCTTTAATTTCTTATAATCCGGATCTCCACTTTTTAAATCTAAACGAGGATTATATGGAGCCGGATTAATCTTTGAAATAGAGATCTTTTTTATAAGCATTATGTTCATCACCCTCAATTCAACAAAAATCATGAATTATGTTGTCACCCACTCACGACACCCCACCTCCAGCGCTGAATTGTTTGATTTGGATTTGGTAAATTTTCTCCAATGATTTAAATGAACCAATCTCGTATAATGAACACATGAAATCCTCTTCACCGGAGCGTGAAGGAGGAAATGAATTGAAAAGGAAGTTATTTATCTCAATTGATTTTTGGTTCATGAGAATCAAAGTCAAGATTAAGTTAGTTAAAAAGAATAAATAACAATTTTATAAAATACGCTCCGGAAGAGGATTTCCTCTTTCGAAGTAAACTAAATAAATTAAATGTAGTTAAAATACACCTAGAAAGTTTCTATTATCCCTCTTCAAACCCATCGACCTTCTCCGTGATACCTACCTCCATTTAAGCAAAATAAAAGCACCTCGAAGGGTGCAATTTATCGTTATGCATTGTCTCTTTTGTCAATTTGGTTTTTTATTGATTCTGGAAGTCCGCTATAAAATTTTTGGATTCTCTTCTTTCTTGAAATCAATTCTTCTACAATCATATTTATTAATTCAAAAAGAAAGTTCACATCATCTTGATGCTGATTTAGATCGATTTCGCCAGGATGTATTCCCTTATTGCCATAATATCTAATAGTGTCTAAACCTTGTTGCAGTTCTTCTGGTATTCCTGTCTTGACAATATTACCTATCATCTCGTTTAAATTATTTCCAGGCGTGTTCAAAAAGCTTAGTAACGATTCAATTCCTAACCTCAACAGTGCAGCAGCAGCCCTTGGAGAGTATTTAAAAACTCCTGCTGCCTCATCATAAACATCCTTTACCTGTTTTGGCATATCGGTTGAAGGGTCTGGAACCGTAAGGGTTAACGGATATACCATTTTATCTTTGTACCAAAAAGTGTAATCGTTGCATTCGGAGCAGTGAGTTACGTAGTAATCAGATAATTTTTTTCCACCTATGTCTATTCCTAAAGAATTTAAAAGAAAGTGTCCTCTCGCATCTTTAAAATTCCCCCAAAAAATGTTGAAATGTTCTTGTGGGCAATAAACATGACAAAACGGGCAATTATACTTAGATAGACTCAAACTAGGTTTAACTTCTTCCATTCAACACGTCCCCATTCGGATAATATCTCTTCAACTATTTCGTCAAATGGAGACATTTTCCTGCATGATTCAATAATAATAGCAACACAATTGGCACTATAGTTGTTTTCTTATTAATTTCTTTACTTCAAGTAATACAGCAGTAGATTCTTTTTCTTCTTTCTCCAAATTAGTAAAAATGTTTCTTAATTCATCATTTCGTGGGTCACTTTCTAATTCGCTTTTAAGCATTACCTTTATTTCATTGATCATTTCTAACACATTACTTATTCTTTTAATTATTTTGATCAGCACATCTCTTTCATCAGGGTCCATTAACTTTCCTCCACCACGTGTTATAACATCTTACATCATATAAAATTGAAATCTGTAACACATGAGTCGAAAGAAATAAGCACCCTGACCAGTGCTTAGGCTTTGCTTTTTTTCTCTTTATAAATAACTAATGCTGAATAGTGTTGTTCTCTTTCATTCCTAGGAGAGCTAAATTCAACATCTACAAGATCATGGTCAACTCTTTCTAATAGTATATTCATGTCCCTTTCAAATTCCATTGGATTTGTTTGAGTGATGAGTTTCGCTTTCATAGTTTTTTGCCCCTCTTTTGGAATATATTTATACATTCATACTATATTCGACATAAAGGGACAAATTCCCTACTTGAAAACGTTTTAATAGCGTCTTTGCGTCTTATAGCCCCAACGTGGCGTCATGTCTCCTGTTCTAACCGGAAAGTCTATTCCTATCCGACCATTAGATACCTGCTAACAAATCTCTCTTAATTAAACAACAAGTTTTGTCATGCTACATGACACCTACCTCCGTTTGTGCAAAATAAAGAGACGAGCTTATGCCGTCTCCTGATATGCTATTTTCTATTGACAGTCCCTTTAAACGCTTTATTAAAAATGTTCAATATTTCAGCATAATTCAAATCTGGATTTCTCTCTCTTAATCCGATACAGTAATCTAGGACTTCTAAATCAAGTTGTTGTTCCTTTAATTTTTGGGGTTGGATTATAAACGCCCAAAAATAATTAAGGATAAGTATTATTATCGTAGCGAACCCAAATACAGAATCATTAATTAGTTCCCATTTACTTAATGCCGTATCAACACCATGATTGAAATAATTAGAAAAGAACAAAATAAGTGTAAAATATAATGGAATCATTTTGGATTGATTATCTATATTTTTAGCACTACTTGCAAAAAGAATGCGTTCACACCGCAAAGACTCTATATCCATACTTAAATAGAGATTGGCTATTAAATTGACTCGATTATTATAATATTCTTTATTTCTAAACGACAACAATACAAACACCTCCCGATTTTTTATCGGTCGATGTTTCTTTAATCTTAACAGCGCCAAAAAGGTGCGCCATGTTCTGTGCCTCAATCGGGGGTTTTCCAACTCCCCGCCCTGCCTTTGAGTTTAGCATACAGATTTATTGCTCGGCAACTTGTCTGCGAAGTCTCCATTGTCTCCAAAGTCTACAAAATGTCCAACAATGCGATCACGAATTTCATAAATATGGCTATCCGAAAACCCCATGTGGCGAGCAATCGCACGTATGCTCATCCCATCTAGCAAGCATTCAAGCACTGCCTTTTCTCGCTCGTTCGTTATAATATAGATCCGTTCCTGTACGTATAGCACCTGACGTTCCAATTTTTCAATCCACTTCGATTTTTTCTCACGCCGGATCGCCTCCTGGGCGACTGGATCACTCTTGCCGTTCTTTCCGTGAGGAAGAGATCCTTCAATTCCATATTGACCAGTAATGGACTGATTTACTTCATTCATCATTCGGCGTTGCCTGGCGATCTCGTTGATCATCCAATGATAATCCCGCAAGATCTTTGCAATCTCTTTTTTATTCACTCTTATCGCCCCTTCCTACGCAGCGCACCATGACGACGCTCAAGTACTTGTTCATGCATTCCCATTAATTCCTCAAGGTCACGCTTCGAAATAAGTGGTTTATTCATTTTTCTTTTCCGTCGTTCATTACTTTTTGGCATTCGGAACGCCACCTTTAGTTTTAATTTAGAAATAAAAAAGAGGACGCCGATACTAACGGTTGTACTAAACCGTCAATATCAAACGTCCTCCAGATGACTGGTAGAACTAGTTGTTTAATTTATCGTTTTTTCGATCTTTTCAATCATCTTTTTATAATCTGTTTTCATGCGTCCATGAATACTCTCAACTTTTTTTAAATAAATTTTATATACCCCAATATTCTCTTCTTTCCACAGTTTAATCATGTGTAGAAATGATGTTTTTGCATCTTTGACTCCTTCATAAAATGGTTGCATGAGAAAAAAATCTTCACGTTCTAAAGTAGATATATCGATTTTTCCCAATTCATTCTCTTCATTAGTGAAATATTCTAGCATATTGTTTAAACTATCAGCTATTCCTTTTTTATTGTTTGCGTCAAGACCCGTTGATAACCCCATCTTTAATATAGGATCCACAGACTCTAAATTCCCCATTATTGTTATCGCATGTCCTTTATAAAAAATTAAGATTTTTAACAATTCCTTATTTTTCCTATCATTGTCTCTCTCATCTAGTTTATTCAACTGATACTGTACTGTTTTTATGGCATTGTTCCCAGCAATTTTCGCCCCTAAAAAAGCCCCGATTAATGTGCTTAATGTTTGAATCCATGTTGACGGCAAGATATTCCAACGCTTTATCGACCAGTCAAAGAATTTAAAACATATGATCATTACTAATAAACCACTAAAAACACCAATCCCCAATCCAACATAGTTAATATTTTTTATCGAATTAGAAATATAATTTTTTATCTTTACAAATTTCTCGTTCAAAACTCCTCCCCCTCGTCCTAAAAAACGACTTATTTTTTGTTACTAGTTCTAATTTGCTCCACTTCTTGTAACAAAAACCTATACAAATGACGAGATGTTATGAATCGAATTCGATGTCCAATATAAAGCATCATCAAGATTACTAGCGCTGCGCAATAAAAGAAAATTGCACTACCAACATCAGGTATTTTTAAACCTATACTAATCATAGCACCTACGACACCAAACATTACGGTGATAAACGGACCCATGATATCCTTAATCTGTTCCATTTCGTCTTCAATTGCACGCTTTAAATAGGTAAACATTTCATCACTAAGATTTTGACTTAGATACCGAGAGAATTCTATATAATCTCCGTTATTGTTTATTTTCCCATACTTCTTTTTCATATGTTTTAAATAACAAACAGCATTTTTGCTATTGTTAAAAATATCAATATCTATGAATAGTTCTTTACTCATTTTAATCCGACCTATTCTACCATTCATCCACGTCCTTGCTCTTAACCCGCTGAATCTTCGCCTAGAACATTATAACTGTTTCTTAACAATGTTCAGAAAGGACATATTGCTTGATTATACGGTACCCGATGACTATGACAAATGATTTATTTTTATCAATATTATTGTCGGATCTTTATTCACATTTTTTAACCCGAAAAGGACACAGAATAACGGCTTTTAACCGTATTCCGTGTCCTCCAGATGACTGGTAGAACGATCACTAATTCATTTCAGTTAATTCTTTTTTTACATAGAAAGAATAATCTTCTAATTTTTTAATCGATGGATCTAATCTCTCAATATGATCTGTCCAACGTTTCTCAATATTTTTCTTATCGAAATCGTTATTTTCCAAATATATTGGAATTGATGAGCCTAATTCGGTACATAAATATAAAGGAACAAGATAATCATTGTATTTCAGAGCAGGTACTATACTCCAATCATAAGAATGTTTTAATTTTTCTGTATCACGCTGCAAGATCATTGAATATCCTTGTAACTTTTGATTTTTTTCGTATTTAAGCGGCTTGTCAGTCATGATTTTAAAAGCCCTGTTGCATATTCCTCTAATAGATCTAATCTCAAGCAAATAATTTTCGTTAAACTTTACTAATTGATTAAGCTTCTCTTTCTTTTTTTCATTTATGTTCGCTTCAATTTGCCGATTTCCAGCTCTTATTGCATACTTACCAGCTAGCAAAGCACCAGCAAATGATCCGAATAATGTCCCAATTGTTTGTAACCATGCATCGAAATGATTAATAAATAATCTCTTATGAAAAAAGATATAAGCGATTCCAGCAATAACAAATGCTGACATCCACCCTATTAATAGCCAAATAAATCTTTTATCTTTAACTGAATTTAATATAAAGTTTTTCATTCGCGAAAGATTTGCTTTCAAAACTCCCCCTCCTCGTCCAATTTCGCGCAGTTAACCGTATTCTCCAGTTCAATTGGGAGAACTTAATTAATTTATTTTGCTGGCCATTTCATTTAAATAGTTATGATGAATATTAATTTTTTCTCTGCAATTGTTTACGTCTTTTATAAATTTAGAATATGGGTATTCTTGTCGTTTAGTAAGGTTAAGGTTATTGTCTCCTTCTATAAATTTTAAAGAATATCGTTTAATCTTCTCTAAATTATCCTTTACCTCAATAAAATTCAAGTGAGAATTATTGATGAAATCATAATCATTAAGTTTATCTAACTTATCTAAACAATACGTTAATGATAAAACTGCTTTTTTGAGTTCATCATTCTCACTCTTCATTTCTAAACGATGTCTTTCAAGTTCAAAAACGGCCAAAGAGTTAAGCACATTATTAAGTGATTCAAAATAATAAGAGTAACTTTCAAATGATATATTAAATCTGCTAACTTCTAAACGGTGCTTGTTGTTTTTTTCTCGTTGTCCTTGAATATAAATTATAATAAATGGAATTCCGGCGCCAATTAATGAACCAAAAAAGCTTAGAATTCCATCCCAACTAATGCTCAAAACTCCTCCCCCTCGTCCCACTTCACGCACTTCACTCTCTGTTTTTCTTTATCTCTTTATAGCTCCCAATCGCTACAGTTAACACGACAATTAAAACACTGATATACCAAACTGGAGGACCGATAAAGAAGCTAACCACTCCATAACACATAACAAGCACAACGGACACTAACACCCATTTTAAAACAATATTGTAATCTGTTTTTCTCAAAATTCTTCGCCTTCATTCCATTTAACTCTTTTGATCTTACCCTGGTGCGTCACAATGATCGTCTCCCCGTGTTCCGGCAGCTCCGTCATCCTTGCTTTCCCATCGCATACTACAATGGCAAAGGGTTCCTTATTTCCAATTATATCAATATTTAACTGCATTGAGCGCGGATCTATCTTCATTTCTTTTAATCTCACGGTAATCCCTCCTAATGTGGTAAAATTAGGTATCGGTATATCGGGAGGGATCCCGATTTTTAATTGGATTGCTGTCGTTCTTTTCTTCAGGCTCCGCTCCCAATTCCTGTCCAGGCGTGCAAGGCCCCAATGGACTCTCCAGCAAATACGATGAAGGGAGTGGTAGTTATGAAATCCCTGTTTACAATGCTCAAAGGCTTTTCGGTTTTACTCCAGGTTGTGACTTTGATTGTCAATTTTTCTATTTATAATAACTACATCGCTGGGGAACCTGGAAAAGGGAACGACGTTACATAAATTGAGCTTTATTCCGAAACAGCCCACTGATACTTTTTAACACACAGTTCCGGCATATTTGCCCTTACTAGTGCTTCTACAAACTGCGGAGGAACGGCATTCCCGCAACGTGCCACCTGCTTGCTTTTCGGATAGGTCTTCCCTTCAAAATCATGATCGATGATGTAGTTATGGGGAAATCCTTGAGCATCGAACAGTTCGCGCGGTGTGAGCATACGCATACCGATATCGACGATTTGATAAGGCGTTCCATGAATTTCAATAACACCGAATCTTTCTTTGCTGACAACCGTATCCAACGGACGGTTAATTGTTTGTCCGATGCCTGTCCCATAGTACTTCATCAAAAAAGCTCTAACTTCGCCAAAATGACCAGCCCCGGCAGTAACGGTGTTGATTGGCTCATCAATTGTTTGTCCGGTGGAATGATGATTTAATTGCACCAAATGACTTGTCACCAATGCATTATGATCAACGCTTGTTACCGTACCAAATGGCTCTTTGAAGGTGCTTCCAGCGCCCGTGTACCCACTGGAAAAATATTTAGAAAGAAATGGAGCAACAAGGGCATACCGATTCGCACTATCAACCGTCAGCAATGCATCTGTCAAATCCTGTCCCCTCACTTCACTTGCATCTGTTTCGCCGTGGTACTGAACAAGTGTAGGAGCGATTAAACATTGCTCTGCTTTACTTACCACGGTGCGCACAGGTTCATCTACTGCATATCCCCGATTATTTGAAAATCCAGTTTGACCAATCGCTGTCATGACCGGTGTCACCACCATGTGGTGTCCCCCCGTCGTAATC
Organism: Sporolactobacillus pectinivorans; assembly: GCF_002802965.1. NCBI lineage: Bacteria > Bacillati > Bacillota > Bacilli > Caryophanales > Sporolactobacillaceae > Sporolactobacillus > Sporolactobacillus pectinivorans. The sequence goes on from NZ_NXGA01000001.1 coordinate 2,867,857, forward strand.
GTCTTGACTGGATGATCTGCAGCTGAACCCGTATTATGCATGTTGTTCACGGCCAGTACAGGCGTCACAATCCCAAATCCGTGATGTGAAGTAATGGTATTCATGGGATCGTCTATGCTTTGTCCTCGAAAACAGTCATAAGCGTTTTTGCTTGATGTGTGATTGACGTTGATGATAAATGGTTCGGGATTGTCGATCACAAATTTTTGAATGCCACGTGCAATGCGCTTTAATGTATTTTCAGCTAACGGGCGCTTTGCCTTTAAGCCGTATTTATTTTTTATTTCAGCAAACGTATCAAAAATTGAAGGACAAGGTAGTGACCAATCAATAATCTCAGAGGCTGTTCTCCAGGGCTTCATCCGGCCCTTCTTCACCGCTTGGCTATTTGGATCCCCATGAGTGGGTTCCGGCCAAGTAATCGGTTGACCATCGCATCGAGCGATTAGAAAGAATCGCCTTCGTATCGTAGGCGCTCCATAGTCGCAGGCGCGCAGTTTTTTAAACTCCACCTTGTATCCTTCCTTATTCAGTGCTTTCACGAATGCATGGAATGTCTGCCCTTTCCGCTGTGGATCCGGCTTATTATCTTTAGTGAGCGGTCCCCAAGTCTTAAACTCTTCGACGTTCTCTAACATGATCACACGCGGCCGAACTGCTTTTGCCCATCTGACTGCTATCCAGGCAAGACCACGAATTTTCTTTTCCACCGGCTTACCGCCTTTGGCTTTCGAAAAATGCTTGCAATCCGGGCTGAGCCAACATAAACCAACCGGACGTCCCTCACATGCCTTTTTCGGATCTACGTCCCACACTGATTCACAGTAGTGCTTGGTTTCGGGATGATTCGCTTTATGCATCGCTATAGCATCCGGATCATGGTTAATAGCAATGTCCACATTCAGGCCTGTTGCCAATTCGATCCCGGTGCTCGCGCCTCCTCCACCGGCGAAGTTGTCTACTATAATTTCACGAAATAAGTCCAATTGTTTAGCTGGCAATTTGCTAGTCTCCTTTCAAAAAAGTGACTCCTAATGATATCCTGCCTTTGCTGCAACCGGTTGATCAACAATACTTTTCTGCCAGATTTTCCATTTTACCGTCCTCCTTCGCCTGTGTCTTTCGTTTTTTCACTAATCATGGCAGCATCTATCATAATGGCTCGGAGGGATCCCGATTTTTTTATTTATTTTTCTGCTCATCTCGCATATGTATTTATGTGAGGTGAGCCGCATGGCTGAAATGGAAAACACTTGTCAGCAATTTGCAGATATTCTTCATGGAAAATCTAAGCTTGAAAATGGTGTTTGTTCTGTTTCCTTGCGCAGAACTTTTAATGTAATTATTCAAGAAAAGACAAGTGTTGATGTCGCTGACGTTGAAATCTTATTTGAGTCCCTTGACCCATCGGGCAACGCGCTTAATTTAGCTGAAATCGCAGTCCTTCAAGAAGAAGTTCCTCCATTCGTTTGGTCAGTGTCTCAACAAGAAATCATCGTGAGTGCTATTCATAATCACTGGATATTTACACAACCAACAATTTTATATATACACCTACAATCTGTTGAACCACCTCTGATATTCGCTAAGAAACTTGCAAATTCTTTTTTGTACTTGGGCAGTAAACCTGTTTCTTGATTTAAATGTCGTACTGCAAATTACACCAATGTCCCATCAATTAATAGAGGAAATGTTTCATCCTCTTTAAATTCTTTCAACACATCCGAAATGTCGGATAGCTTCCCATCCTCACCCTTTGCTCTACTGAATTTAAGAAGTGCATAATCACGGTCAACTTCCTCAATTCCATCTTCTAATTTGTCGTCTCCATCAGCCACAAATTCAACATACATTTTCAGTACTTCTTGTTTATCTGATGCTTTGATAAGAGCATAATACGGATCGTGTATTTCAAAGTATTTCATTATCCCGTCCTCCTTCGCTTTATCTGTCTACTCTAAACAGGCACCTTCATTCCTTCGTCTGTCCCTTCCCCACTCTTGCATTGTTCATATAATGCAGTATCACATGATGGAAGGAGATAATTACTATGTGCAGCACTACTTACCCAACCACTGGCTATGGTCATGGCAATACATTTGTTCTAATCGCAGAATCCATCGTCGTTTCGTCATCCGGATCCCTCCTAAAAAGAAGAAAAGGGGTGTTAAGCCACCCCAGTTCCCTCATCATCGTTCCCATTGTTTTTCTCTCGGTCGAGTTTCACTTTTTTCTGGCTCTCTTTCCACTCGCCCCACTTCTCAGCCAGTGGCGCAACCCGTTTCCGGTATTCATCCAGGTCCTCCATTAACCGACCATCTGATATATTCAGCTTGGACGCGATCTTCAAGTAAGAGAGTCCATCCAGGTGCATGCCCATAATCTTGTAAAAATCCAAGTTCATATCATCAAAAGTTGGTGCAAGCCCACTGGCGATGAATGCATCGATCGTTTCCCGTTTCAGCACCTCTTCCTTTTGCTCTGTGGGAATGAGCTCCGGAGGAAGCCCAAGGTCCAGTTCCGTTTGCTCGATGGGCTTCACTTCATGAACCACTCCCTGATCATCGACTTTGTACTCTGTCATTGGTTTCTGCGTCTCTTTATTGACGACTACAGAGTAAGAAACGAATTCCTCTTCCAACTGCACATTGACGTGAGTGTCGATCATATCGGCCAGTGTGTCGATTTTACCTGCAAGACCGCCACCCCTGACTTCCAGAACGACTTCTTGGACACCGTCCGGTTTCAGATTCACTTTCTTAACAAGCGGTTTAAATTCAATATAGGCCATGCTAAACATCTCCTCAGATTAGGTTTAACTGCTCAATTTGCTCATCCAGCGGAATCACTTTCACTTCCACCCGCGGCTGTTCTGAATAGAACTTTGACACATGCAGGCTCACGACTTGCTTGTCATCCTGCCAGGTAATCCCGGTCATGGCGTCCATTATTCCTTTCGCGACATTGTCAATGTCTGGCTTCTTAATCGGCCGAAGCGTGCCGGCAACAGCTGCAGCTTTCTTTTTCTTGCTCATCGATTTAAGTAGCGGACGATAGATTACCAGTTTCAAAGATACAGGTCCATCAATCGGTGTATGCGGCCGATTCTGCGAAGCCAGCAGCTTCACGTATTTCTTATACTCCCGACTATCAGGTGGATCCACGGCCCGGGAAAATCCGCCGACTGTTGAAAATCGTGGCCGCCCCTGAGCAATTGGTTCACCATAGATCGTGAATTCAATCATCCGTATCGCCCTCCTTCAGCCAATCAGCCACATCCGGGTATGCTTTGGAAATGATTTCAATCGCTGTTTTCATACCTTGATTAAATCCCCTATCCCACTTTTCTTCTCCAACGTCACTATTGAATGCGTCAATAAATTCTTCTTTCGGTGTTATAGGATTAATAATCTCTCTTCCTGTTTTTAGTGCTTCAATCCAATCTTCTATTTCTTCTAGGTTCGGCCATTTATTTGATTTTTCAAGGGCTCTATTGATGGCCTCTGAGCCTTCAAATCCATTTAATGAGGTCAGTACTTCTATGGCAGCCTTTTTATTTAAAACATAGGGTTTACTCATTTCTTATCCCCATCCCCCAGGCAATCCTCACACAACCGCGGATAGCCCGCTTCTTCTCCGTCGATCAGGCATCCACATCGTTCACATAAAAGCCCTTCTAAAATCATTTCTGCGACTTCACCCATAACATTCATCTCCCTCACTTTAGACTGAAAACCACAAATCCCGGTTTCTGCTCAAAATCAGTGATATATCCGATGGTCTTGCTTGTCCGGTATCCGGTGTACCCTTTCTCCTTAGTCCATTCATTCAGCGTTACTGTATCCCCTAATTTGTAGTCGTGATCGTTTTTTCGGATTTCAAAAGTCTTATCTCCAGAAACCACTGCCGCGAAATATTCTGGAAGAATCTTAATCTCGTGAATTGCCATCCTTAAACCACCCCCTAGATACCACTCAAATATTTATCCAATTCAGCCGCCCGCTGCCGGTCCTCTTCCGTGACCTCACGAGGCTTGTCTGGCTGAGGATTGTCCATCCACTCCGGTTGTATTTCTTGGTGGACGTTGCTGCCAGCTTGTCGCAGCCTCCGCTGCTGGAACTTCTTTTGTTCTTCCTCCGCCTGGTAAACTGTTCTGATGCCTTTATCGACCCAGCTGTTTAGGATTGATCTCGCATAAGGGTAGCCCTTGCCGTTCTTAGATGCCTTTTCAAAGGCCAAGCAAACAAGCTCTTCAGATAGTCCATCGTTATCGATATAGTCTGTAATCTCTTCTGCGAGAAGTGGTGTTGGTTGCTTGCCAAAGCAGAGCATATACGAGTCAAAAAAGTTTGACTTGGAAACAGCAGCTGTTCTGTTAGTTATGTTTTGTTTGTTAAGGTCTGTTAAGAGAGAGTCGGATTTTCCGACTAATCTTTGACCATTTACGCCATCATTAGAGCCGTGATTAGTGTTAGGATTAGCGCCAGAATTAAGCGGATTATCCGAATAATCCTCCTTCGATGGATTAATAGGTTTATCTTTAATCTGAATACACGACCAATCTGATGACGGTTCATTTTGAAAAAAATTGGTCAATCCCTCGTAGTTGATCCAGTAATCTCCAGGTTTTCTAGTTCCGCGACTTTTATATTTCACAAGGTACTGGTCATTAACGTGAACTTGCATCAGCTTATTTCTGGCTGGGTTCAGTTCATCCTTTGATAAACCACTCAGATCCCGCAGCTCGGAATTATAGATTGTAAGTTTTGTGGGGAAACGCAATATGTTCGACTTGCCGATCAAGGCATAGAACAAACTGTTTGCCTTTGCCCCAACTTGCTTGGCAATCAGAAATTCATTGTAGGATCGAACGATCTCAAAGTAGTTCATCTGGCCAACACCTCCTTGCATCTAGATTCTTAAGCGATATATACCGGCTTACCAGTCAGCTCCGCGATCTCTCGTCTAAAACGCGCAGCGTCTGAATTGTTATTGCTTAAATGTAAGAGCCAAATCTCTCTGACTTGTGACAAGTCATTGGCTTTCAAAAAATCTTTTACATTTGACAGAGAAAAATGGGATCGGAGCAGTCGCTTACGCATCACTTGCGGTATTCGTCCATCCAGAATGTTCTGGTCCAGGATATCGAGCGCATAATTGCACTCAATCATAATGTGCGTCAATCTCGGAAACCTGTATTTGATGTAGTACGTGTCCGTTGCGAATAGCAGTTTGTCCCCATCCTGATCAGCAAGTAGATAGCCAAGCGGCTCGCTCACGTCATGTTCGACGTCGAACGGAAGGATTGTCCATGTTCCGAGCTGAAACTGCTCACGTGACCGCACAGGTTTTACATGATGCCCGGCAATGCCGAGTTTGGTAAACGTGCCTTGGCTTGCATAAACATTGATCGCTCCTTTTCTGATTACGTCTTTTATCGCCTTCGAATGATCGCCGTGCTCGTGTGTGACCAGGCACCCGGCAACCTGTGACATATGAAAATGAAACCCAAGTTGAATCTCTTTGTAACTGATTCCTGCCTCCAGAAGGAGAAGTGTATGTCCGTCTGTAATCTTGTAGGCATTGCCTGATGACCCGGACGCCAGTGGCTCAATGTCGATCATCAGAATCCAGGTCCACCTGCAGCTGCAGCTTTTTCAAAATCATCTACAGGATCATCTTCAACCTCGGATTTTAACTTTTCCGCTTTTGGTTGCTCATGGGCCGATTCTTTTTTCTGAATCGGCTCACCATTATCGTGGTGTACCGGCTGTTCTATATCCGGCTTACTTTCAGGTTCCTTCACTTCCACATCGATTGTTTCACGATTCGCATTCTCGGCGATTTCCTTGCGGACGCGAGTTGCCTCACCATCAGCCGATTCCTCGTAGCTCATCTGGATCACCGCATTACCGAAATCCTTTGGAATCTTTTTGACAATGTTGTTCCGCATCTTACGAATGATCATCGTTTCCTGACTTTGTGGATCCTTCCAAGCTGGGCTGATGTACTCGCCCAGATCAGGATCATCGAGAGCATCAAGACCGAGCTTTTTAACCTTGTCCAGGATCTCTTTTTTCTTTGCATTGATTTTAGCCTTCTGATCGGCATTTGCTTTAAAACGATTTTCGGCAATGCCGAAGGTCTCATTCATGAGGTTATTGTTGACGTGCGCGATTAAGTTTCTAGCCACATCGGCACGTTCGGAGATATAGTACTCAACCGTGTTATCTGTTTTGATGATCGGATACACCACCCGGATGCATTTACCGGATCCAGAAGGTGTCCATTTTGGAGAGGTCATTTCCAGACCGTTGTATGATGGAAATTCAAACTTATCATTCTCTCGGATAAGCCAGAACTGCTTGACAGCTTTCACGTCACGCCCGAAGCGAGCAAGAATGGAATCATTGCCATCACCTTCGATGCCCATTTCAATCTGCTTTTTCCAAATCTTTTCCTTACTGCCTTGTGCTGAAAAAGCGACGTTTCTCAGCTGAAAATAAACCTCTCTCGGGCTTGCTGTTGCGTTCAGTTTCAAGGCAGCTACTTTCAGTAGTGTGTCAGTGATATTGCTCTTGTCCAGTTGTTCATCATTCCAGCTGATCATCTTGGTGTCCAAGACGCCATTGATGGCCGAAATGGCTGACAGCACACACTGTTTTGAATAGGTATCCATTTTGATGCCGTTACTTGTCAATTGGTCTTCGATCATCGGTGCGAATGTGTCGTTTACCTTTGTTAAAGCGGTTGAAAATGGCATTTAAATTGCCTCCTCAATAGGTTCTTTTTTCTCAATACGTAGCGTCTTGTCCGCAGCCGATACGATCAGGCTGATCAGCTGCGCATCAGTGTCGGACAGTTCAGTAACAGATTCCCGGTTGTCTACAAAAATCGGTACCTGGATTCCGTAGAATTCGGACAGTGTGCTGATGACATCCAGCCCGACATTGATCCGGGCCGCATTGTTCAGGTCACTGAAAGGCACACCATTGAAAGTCATTTCACAGCACTCAACCAGCCCACCGTTCACCTGACGATCAAACAGTTTGAATCGTGCCAATTTGAACCTTCCATTAATCTTTGACTCAAGCAAATTAACTTTTGTCTCAACAAAGACGTCCAGTAAATGCTGAATATATTCAGATCGCTCGAACTTCGCAGTTAGTTCTTTTTCCTCTGCATCAAGCTCAGCGATGCGACGATCCAGCTTGCGTACCTGATCAAACCGGCTTATTCCAATCTGGATTTCAGAAAACTTTGCCCGAAGTTCGTTCTTTTTTTCGTTCTCGGATATAACAGCATCATCAGTTGATTCTTGAAGTTTCCGTATGTTTGTTTTGATATCAGCAATCTGTTTGTCCATCGCTTTGTATTCCGAATCGTCCATAATGGAAGACGTTCCGGCATTCAGTTCGTCCATTTCGTTTTTGACTGCATTGGTCAGCTTTTGCTGTTTGCTAATTTCCGCATCCAAATTGGTCAATTCCTTACTGATCCGATCATTTTCGGATTCAAGTTCTCCGACATGGGTCATTACACTTTTTCCTTTCCCGCTGATAGCCTCCAACCGTTTTGATTTCTCCAGATTGAAATGTTCTTCAGCGTGTTTCCGTGCATCTTCGACCTTATCCGTTTGAAGGTCCCGACCGCATGTAGGGCAAACCGTTTCACCAGTGAATTGAAACAGTTCAGCATTGACCCCAGCCCACTCGTGTCGGAGGTCCTCAGCTTGCTCTTTTAATTTAAAAATCTGCTTCTTGTTCGATTCAAACCGATCATTCAGATCTATCGAACGCCGAATATCCTTATCAAGACTAGATTTGCGGTCGTAATATTCGACGCGCTTTATATCAATTTTTTTATGCAAGTCTGCCTGGTATCCGTTCCGTAGGTCCTGTTGCTTTCCCTGGATCATCAGAATTTTATTTTTCAGTTCATTGACTTCACCGCCTGAGCGAATCTGTGCGATTTTGTCATCGATCTTGTTGATCTGTTTTTGCAGATTTTCTGCAGATTTCTGTAGGTCCATTTCACTCTGATCATTGAGATCCGGCTTGGCCATTGTCGCTTCATCAATCCGGGTCGGGATGTCCTTCAAATCAGAATTGATTCTTTTCTTTTGCTCGGCGACAATCTTTCTGAAATCATCAATAGCATGATCCCCAATTATTTCAGGCAGCTCTGCCAGCTCCTTGTTAGCTGCGATCACATCACTATCTGATACGTTTCCGCAGATATTTAGAAGCGTTGTCCGCCGATCCTTCCATAGAAGCACTTCGTTGAAATAAGTCGGCGAAGACAACAGTTTGAACAGCTTTTCATCTCCATTGACCAGGCTTATCACCTGCATATCGTATTCTCGCTTACGACTTGGAACACCATTGATATAATATTTTGTCTCGTGACCTGAAAATGTCTCTTTCGGTGAGTTGGATTTTTTGACCCACACTTCATGAAAAACTCGCTTCAGTGATAATAGGTTGCCGTTAATAGTAAATGCTCCTCTTACCGAGTGATCCCGGTGATGAACTGGCTCACCACTTTTTAACAGTGTTTTGATCGAAAAATCTGTGCGATCCCGACTGTCTTTACCAAACAGCAGCCAATTATACCCGTCAGCAATCGTTGTTTTCCCGGAAGCATTCTCACCGAAGATATTGATATCGTGCCCATTTGCAGTGATAAATAGATTCCTGACACCTTTGAAGTTAATGAGTTCAAGCTCGTCCAACTTAATATCTTTCACGGTTACACCTCCATTTGATTTTCTTCCGCTCCCCCTGTTAAAATAAGAGGGAAAACATTAACAAGATGTTCCAATCAAGGGCGTCCTTCCACGGCGCTCTTTTCTAATTGCTTACGAAGCCTTGTGAACTCTTGATAGCTCTCAAACGTTTTGAACCTAAATACTGGTTTGTTACGAATGCCATCAGGACAATGAATTGCTCCACCGGCAGATAGCATAGCTTGTTGAACCATCAGATCATTACTGAATGGCACCTCGATTGAGTTCATGGTTATTCCTCCTTTCCATGTACTTGTCCATGAGCAGATTGTGCTCGTACACGCTCTTTCTGACTGCTTTTGTCAGTGCCTCGATACTCAGCCGCAACCGCTCACGCTCAATCGGATTGGTCTCCGCTCTGAGCTGATGCTGCAGCGCGTTAAGTTTGTCCACCATTGATTTCCTGTCGATTGTTACCACTTCCTTTCTTGAGCTGTACGCTCCGATGGGACAGCAATGTAAGAACATTTCTGATCAGTTGAGGGAGGATCATTTGGTTGCTGTCCCATCGCAACGTGCGAGCCCCTATTCGCACGTGCGACTATGAGTTAAAAGGCCTGCCATTCTCAGCGCCAGGCGGCCATTCCTGACGGACGGGGTTGCGCGCCCCGTTTCGGCTATGGTAAAATACCGTTAAGTGAGTGAGTTTCAAAGAGCTTCCTTTGCCCAGGAGGCTCTTTTCATTTTTTTCAGAGCCACTTTCATTTCGGCGATCTCCGCATGCGCCCACCGTTCTGCTACGATTAATCCGTTTCGCTTCGACACCGCCTGAATGTGTTTCAGTTCGTCAATTCTTGTTCTAATTTCGTCCATGGTCTTCCATCTCCATTCTCTTGGTTTAGTCGATCAAGTTCCCGATTAAATTGATTGAACCGTTCGGGATCCATTCGATAAGATAAATCCAGGATCATATCCGAAACACTCAAAATCTCATTTTGCGTGGTCATCTATTCTACCTCCTTCAAGAATCAACATTTCCGTTGGTTCAGCCTTACCGTTGTCAATCTGCTCCAAACATTCATTCTTGGCTTCTTTCAGAAGCTGTTGCTCACGATCGACGGGTACAGATTCTTGCAAATAAAGCACTCTCATACCTCTTCCGCCTCCTCAAACCAGTTCATCAGATATTGCTTCATTGCGCCCGGTTTGAACACCCACTGACCGCCGATTTTACGAGAAAATGAACGGATATTAGGATCAGACAAAATGTTTTCTTGAATCCAGCCCCTGCTCTTCCCTGTTTCATACATCAAGCGCCTCATGTTCCACCAGGTTCCGATTCCGAGATCATCCAGACGTTGGTTGACCATTTTTTCAACTTCTTTTTGTAGAAAAGCGTCATTCACCAAAACCTGAACAACGGGAGTATCACTTCCTTTTTCCATCAATTCACGCCTCCTCAGACTTTTTTACTCACCATGCGAAGAAAACCACGTTGGATCAGTCGAACCTGGCATCCGGCCCATAGCTTCAACCATGAAAATTTATAAGTGCGGCACACGGTCGCCATATACTCATTCAGCCAGGCAACAGCTTCCGTTGCCTCATCCAGCGACCGCTTGATATCGTCCCTTTCGAAGTTTCCGAGAAACTGAGGATTCACATCAAGCACGGCCTTCTGCATGGCTTCGTACGCTTCCTCCGTTTCCTTCAGCGCCCGGGATTGGATGGCTGAACACTGCCGGATTAAAGCCGGTCCATTGAGTGCCGGTGCCCATGCCCCCGCGGTGTACTCACTGGCAACCGCCCGGGCATAGTCCGGATCATCAAACCGTTCCATTGCCCGGCTGGAGATGTCCGGAGGAATCTTGTTCCGCTCGTTTTCATAATGGGAAACGCCCTCTCTTGAGATCCCGCCGAGTTCGAAAGCCATTTGTTGCTGTGACTTCTTTCCTCTCAATCTCCTAAGTTCTTTACCAGTCGACATTGCTTTGATGCCTCCTTGTACCATTTTTAAAAGTGTTTTGGAAATACTATTGAACTATGAAATTTGATCCGCCTCCTTTCTCCTACCTCTGTTAAAATGGAAATGTCTGGCGACAAAATCCATTGAGAGGAGGTGAGAATATGAGTGTTTATTTGATTACTTACGATTTAAATAAGCCAGTTCAGGATTATGATGACTTATTTAAAAAGATTCAGAGCCTTGGAGACTGGAATCATTTCATGAAATCAAACTGGTTTGTTTCTACGAGCCAATACGGAACCGAAGACATCCAGAAAGAACTATTGAAAATTCTTGACCAAAACGATTTTCTGTTTATTACGAGACTTATTTCTGGTTATCATGGCTGGCTCCCTCAGGAAACTTGGGATTGGTTGACGTCACACATGTAAATTCACTGTGTCCTCTCTCTCCGTACCCAAGAGAGACAGAGGTTTGAAATGATTTCTCAAGATTAGAAAAGATATTTGTTATCTCGTCCCGAACAATTTCGCGGATCTGTTCTTCTAGTTCGGGGCTTATTTTTATGTTGACTGTGAAGTCTCGAACCTTGACCATTAGATCACTTCCTGTTCTTTATTATTTTGTGCAATTTTTACACTGTTTTGATCAAAAAAAAGTGTCCAATCAAAGTTCATGAATTTTGCTATCCTTTGTGCAACATCGACGCTTGGTCTAAGACCATTTTCGATTTTTGTGTAATACGAACGATCTATTTTCGCACCGTTTGCTACGTCCTGCTGAGATAGTTCAAGCGCATCGCGCCTAGCCTTAAGAAAATTGTCTTTCAAAGTACACACCTCCTTGTGCATCTTTTACACAAATAATTATACAGTGCATTTTTTGCACAGTCAATACTCTTTGTTAATATTTTGCACAAATATTTTAATGTGCAAATTATTCACTTATAATAAATTCATACTGGACGGAGGGATAAAATTGGATTACGGGAAAAGGCTCAAAAGGCTTAGAGAATCAAAAAATCTCTCTCAACAAGAACTCGCAGATAGGCTTCAATTAAATCGCTCTACCTACGCTCGCTATGAGCTGAATCAAACACAACCTGATCTTGAAACACTGAGAAAAATTGCTGATTTTTATGATGTTTCAGTCGATTATATAATTGAACGTACCAATAATAAGAATCCTGAGAAGAAACCCGAAGGCCGCTTCTTTTACGACCTGGATCATGCATCACAGGAGGATCTAGACGAATTAGAGAATTATTTTCAGTACATGCAAGAGCGGAAAAAGAAAAGAGACAATCAAGATAAATAAAAATGTTTCAAGGGAGTGAATATATCATGGACGAAAGCCTTTTGAAACAAATTTTAGATAAGTTAAATACGATTGATGAACGTACTAAAAAGCTTGATAACAATCAAAAACAATTTGAAGATCACTTTGAACAGATCGACAAAAAGCTAAATACAATCACAGAACAAATAGTTAAAAACTCTGAACAGATTACATTGCTTCGAGAGTCGCAAGCAGCTCTAATCTCCGGTCAACAAAAACAGGACAAAATATTAGAGATGCTCGCTATGCGGTCTCTTGAGCAGGAATCGGATATCAGGGATCTAAAAAGAATTAAATGAAAAATCCAATCACATCAACATATTTAAGACATGGATGTTCATGATAATTTCGGTCAGATTGATTTTAAATAAATATATTAATTATTACTTACGATAACCTACACCTTAGATATAAACAAAATTAAATATGTATTGGTGTGGTCTTTTTTATATTTGTTGGGTTACATAATGGCAGTATCCTTATAAGGAGGAAGTTGTATGTTCAGAAAGAGGCAGGACGTGTTCGATCCATCAATATATCGAAAAGTTTTTTCTTTCCCAAAGCTTCAAAAAACGACAGTTGCTATTGATGACAACTTCGTCCACATTTTCCGTAAGGGAGCTAATGCTGCGCTAACGGTTGGGCTGAGTGGAGAGAAATCAATTCCCATTTCGAGCATCACCAGTGTTCAGTTGAAAAATCCCGGGACTATGACCAGTGGATATGTCCAATTCGGAGTTCTGGGCGGACTTGAAAATCAAGGAATTATGAATGCCGTCCGAGATGAAAACTCGGTTATCTTTGCGAAGAAGGAATTAGACCAGGCTATTGATTTGAAGCGATACGTTGAACAGCTGATCGCCAATAAAAACAGTGACTCTACAACCATCGATGTTGCTGACCAGATTAGAAAATTTGCTGAGCTTCATGACCAAGGAATTTTGACTGATGAAGAATTTGATGCCAAGAAAAAACAGTTACTAGGACTATAAATTTTTTTGACAAATCTATAGTTCTTTAATAATAGATAAATAGCTTCATAACCGGAGAGAAGAAAGAATCCCACTATCTTGGATGAGCATCCTCCCTTCTCCTACTCATTTGGTGTTTTGCCCACAGGGCTAGATATAAAAATTTTATGGGGGAAGTCATTATGAAAAAGATTCTAAGGATCTTTACCGTACTCGCTCTATCACTGGGCATTTTGTCTAGCGTTACCTTCACACCTCAAGGGATCGCCACAGCTCCTCAGAATGTCGCTTATGCGAAATCTTATCCAATTCAAATTGTTAGCTCTCATTTAAATGTTCACCGTGGTAATCCTGCTTCAATTACCATTAAAGGAAAGCCTCATGCACTTGGCACCATCAGGGTGGTTTACAAGTCTGGTCCTAGTAAAGCTCGTGGATTGAACAATAAAATTTCAAATAGTAAAGGATATGTTACCTGGACATGGCTTGTTGGAGGTAATACGACGAAAAAGACTTATACTTTCTATGTTTCTCTTGGTGGATATACAAAAGCAGTTAAATTATATGTCCACTGATCGGACAAGCCCCTCATTGGGGGCATACATAGGGGATGAAAAAAATGGGACTGAGATTCCGAAAGAGTTTCAAAATTGCTCCTGGCGTTAAGCTTAATTTGAATAAGAAAAGTGTCGGCATGACTTTTGGTACAAAAGGTGCTCACTATACCATTAATTCCAAGGGTACGCGTACAAAGAGCGTTGGTATTCCAGGTACCGGTCTGTCCTATGTCGATGTTAAAAACCCGGAAAGGAGAAGCTCTATTCCACAAGGCGAAGGACAAGGACCAACGAGAACAAGCAATGGCCATGGGCGCGGATTTGGGTGCTTAAGTTTTATTCTTATCATTTTAGCCATAGCTTCCATTGTAAATTTATTTACTGGACATTTTAGTGCGGTCTTCGGTTCATTGCTAGTTCTTTCAGCTATTTTAGCCATCGTTTCCCTGTTCAATCCTAAATTGGCTTTCTGGACAAAAAAGAAAACAAAGCCAAGGGCCTTCATGGGCTATGCTATTCTTTCGATTATCTTCTTTATCGCGCTTGGAATAACTTCTGCTTCACCTGCCAATCAGCCATCATCGAGCAGCACGGACACCCAAACAGCTGCCACGACGGACTCATCGTCAAGTACCATACAAGCAGATTCTTCGTCTGGTACTGTATCAAACGACATAACCAATAGTAGTGCAACAAGCAGCACCGCTTCATCAAGTACGGCTACTAAACCAGCAGCGACAACTACGGTAACGGCGAAATCGAAAGCAAGCAAGACAGAAAGTTCGTCACATTCAGTGACAAGCCCAAAGCCTTCAGCGAGCACATCCACCGCTAAACCTGCAGTAAAGCAAGCAGCTCCTAAGCCAGCTGCATCGAATCCTGCCCCATCGCTTGCAGTTACAAGTGATGGCTTAGACGTTTCACCGGGCGACGAGGCTTCAGTAACCATCAAGACGGCCCCGGGCTCTGAAGGAACGATTGAGGTTCTATACAATTCGGGTCCAAGCAAGGCCAAAGGTCTTGTTCCACAAACTGCAGACAGCAATGGAAATATTACATGGACATGGAAAGTTGGGACACGAACCGCTCCAGGTAACTACAATGTTGATATTACTGCTGGTGGAAAATCAATTACAAAGATTTTGCATGTGCAATAAATGATTCAAAGCCCTCCGGGGCGTACATATCACACAAGCAGTATTGGTTTAGTGAAGTAGATACGATAAAAGCTGGGTATCGGTCAAGGAGAGAAATTAATCAACCATTAACAATTAATCGGTGTATATGCTTCATACTATTTTGAAAAATGCTAAAGCCAATATGAGGTGATTGTAATGAGTAGTCAAGCTAGTTCAATTCCAGACTTTATTGACGATTATTTTCTACCGAGTGGTATTTATGAATGCAAGCTAGAGGAAGTTGAACAAAGATTCGCATATAATGAAGTTAGAAAAGAAAAGTGGAAACAGTTTTTACGTCTTATGGATCGACTCATTGAATTAAAACTAAAACCTGATGCTATTTTGCTTGACGGAAGCTTTGTGACTAAACGTGATGCACCGGGTGATGTTGACTTTGTGGCATATATCCCTTTCGAAACATCTCGAAGTGCCATGCAAACGACTGACCAACATAATAAAAATGGTATTAATATTCTTTTGAATAAAAACAACCAGATGGCTATCAGGGATTTACTCGGTGTACATTTACTGCTCGCTCCAACGGAAGAATCATTTAATTCATGGGCGACATTTTTTCAACAAGTAAGAGATCTTGATCCAAAACGAGACCCAAGTTGGGTAAAAAAGCCCAATAAAAAGGGTATAATAAAGATTACATTTAAACAGCAGAAGGGAGCGCATAATAATGCCTGAAAACCTAATTAATTATTCTGATGAAATTATGACAACCATTGACCAATTGGGCATAGCTAAAAAACAGCTAAAGCAATTGCAAGAAGAATTAAAGTCAGAACCAAGTTTATCGGCTTTGTACGCCCCTTCTGCTGAGAAATTAGTTTCAGATTTAAACAACCGTCTTCAAGAATTAATTACTAAACAGACAGGTTCTGTAAATGAATATGCTAATGAGAACGTTGATATATGGATTAGAATTAAAGGCAAAGGTTTTAATAGGGGCAAAGGGCCAATTGGTCAGATCGGCAATTTTCTAAATAGATTAAACATAGCCAATGCTCATGCTGTCGGTTTATTAGAGAAAAAATTAAAAAACAAATTAATAAATGTTAATGACCTTTTACCTTCGTTTGATCTGGTTAAAACAAGTAAAGGAAGTTTAAAACTTGGACTTAAACCTTCTTTAGATTTACAAACAATCATTGACAAGCAAATGTCTTTTTTTGATGATAAAGAGCAAAATGGCTTTGACCAACTGAAAAAAATTGATGAAGCATCTAATATAGCACTGGATTCGTTTAAATTATTAACCAAAGCTTTAGCGGCATCTAATGATAATACAGAAATGGATGATTTAAAACGAAATTTTGATGAAAAAGACGTAATTAAACTGCTTTATTACGTCAGAGAACTTGCCCCAAGCAATCGATCTGATATGGACGAAATTTCCTTCGAAAGTCCTTTTTTTGGTAAATCCGCCATTATTGCCGATAGGGGGACGCGAAAGTTACTATCCGAAAGAGCAAAAAGTTTAGTTCAGACTACAGACTTTATCGAAGGAAAAGCCGCAATCAGAGAAATAGACCTAGATAATAAAACAGTCACTGCACGGCCATTAAGCTTTAACAACACAGAAATTGATGATATAAAGTTAAAATTCCCCGATAATGTGTCTGGGGATAAGCTGATGGATATCGTTTCAAAAATTGTGTACGTTAGTGGATTCCTTAACTTTAATTTCAAGGGTGAACCGATTGATTTAGCTGTTGAAGATATTGAGTTAAATAATATTGATGAAGATTCTGAGTAACTATTTATTGAAATTTCCAATTGCCCTTTACGGGCTTTTCTTTTGCCATTATAATCGAACATATATTCCCATGTATTGGAGATGATCTGATGAATCGCCCCTACAATCCCCCGCTTGTTGAAAAATGGGTTTCAGACACCTTTATTCAAGCTGGTATATTCTACTCTTCCGATCTTCAAGCGGACAAAATTTGTAAAGCTTTTGGTATTGAGTTCGGTGGTCACTTCGGCATATCCGGTTCAAAGATCATTAATCATGAATCTTTCATAGTCATTGATAAGCGCCTGGATGTACCCGATCAGCATGAACAGTTTCTTCATGAGCTCGGTCATATCCTTCGACACGACGGTGATCAGACTAATATACCTCAATCGCTCAGAGAATATCAGGAGTGGGATGCCAGACTGTTTGCCATGTATGCAGCTGTGCCCTTTCATATGATCAATTTTGGGCAAAGCAGTACCGTTCATAGCATCATGGATGAATTCAATGTCACGAGAGCAATGGCCGTCAAACGAGTTGATGATATCCGTCAGAAAACACTTTGGGAAGAACGTCGCAGAAGAGATAAATATGTGCCTGTCTCTACTCCCTTCTCTTTGCAAAATTGTACCGACGAGACCAAGCGCATCATGGCACAATTGAGCAAACAGACGGGGAGGAAATTTATATAAGGACAACACTGATCTATGACTACAATCCTGACGGCACTGAGCGCCCAGTGTGGCTGCTAATTGATCTAAGCGAAGAAGGGGCTTATCGAATATAGAAAAACGCTGTACGTGGATATCAGGAAGTCAAAGCGAGAGTTTATTGGTACGTTTGATGACGATTTTATAGGTTCTTCGGTATGCCGGAATGACCTAACATCCGGTCGGTATGAACACGAATTTGGAATTGATATGCTTCTCCTACGTCGCCGGTACGGTCATGAATTTGATCATGTGCGCCGTTTAATTGCCCTGGCATCAGACGTTGCCGAGACAATGTCTGCAAGCGCCATACTCTTTAATTAAGAAGGTGTCCATCATGAAAGAAGTCAGCCTGAATATCCGCTTCAGGCGTGGATCATATGCCTACCGAGTACGGTTCACGGATGAAATGGGAAAAGCGCACGAGAAAAGTCAGGGAGGATTTAAGCGAGAACGCGATGCTAAGAACGCCGGCCGAAGCATTGTTCGCAAGCTTGAAGATGGGTTGAAAATAAATCATTATTACACAATAAAAAACTTTGGTGAGTTCTTCCGTAAAACATATAAAAAAGGCAAAGTGGAATACGAAACGGAACACAGTTATGAGGTTGCATTCAATTTATTGAATGAAGAATACGGAAAACTGCATCTGGAAAAATTTAATTCAGTCATGTATCAAACTTTCATCAACAAAGCGCTTGAGACTCATGAATTATCAACGGTACGCACCTACCATACGAAATATCGTTCTCTATTCAAGCGTGCCGTCAAATTGAATTTGATTGACGAAGATCCAACCGAAGACGCGGTCATCAAAAAAATTGAGAATCCTAACGAGAAAAAAGAAAAGAAAATGATTCTGGAATATGAAGAATTGCCGGCGTTTATTAAATCGGTTATGCAGGAAGATCTGATGTATCAGGTCCTTTTCATTTTAGCGCTAAACTCCGGCATGCGTATCGGAGAATTAGCCG
Organism: Sporolactobacillus pectinivorans; assembly: GCF_002802965.1. NCBI lineage: Bacteria > Bacillati > Bacillota > Bacilli > Caryophanales > Sporolactobacillaceae > Sporolactobacillus > Sporolactobacillus pectinivorans. The sequence continues at coordinate 2,886,029 of NZ_NXGA01000001.1, forward strand.
CTTTAACTTGGGATGATATTGGCCATTTGGATGATAAGGATAAGTTAGCTGAAATCAACATAAGCAAGTCTGCCTTCCGACAACGAAACGAAGGAAACAAAGTCAAAGGACCAAAGACAAATTCTGGATTTAGAGTTATAGAACTGGACAAGATCACCACTTCATATATTAGGAAATGGAAAAAGGAACAAGAAAAACAAAATTTTGAGTATGGTGTTAGAACACCACTTGTCTTCACAGCTTCCGACCATCGATCATACCTGGTCAAGCAGACGGTCCATAAACGACTGCAACAGGTTTGTGAGCGGGCCAAGATTGAACAAATTTCAATTCATAAGCTACGACATACTCACTGTGTGATGGAAATAGACTCTGGAGCAGATTGGGAATACGTCAGAAAGCGGCTCGGGCACAAGAACGTCACGGTCACAATGAACGTCTATCACCACTGTTCCAATCACATCGCAAAGGCCAGTTTTTCAAAATATAATGAGTTTATGGGGCAAATTTGGGGCAAATCGCCCGTTAATCTTTAAAAATCCTATTAGACTAGGATTTTTTTCTTTAATGCGAGGTTTCGCATTGAAAAAGCGAATTGGTGATCATGGAATCTTTCTGACGGAAGTCATGGTGTCCATCTGCACGCTCACGCTTGTTATTCTCATCACTATTCCTGTTCTAACCCATGTTTATCAGGAAAGGATGATTCTACAGAAAAAAAATGAAGCGGTTCGTCTCCTCCGCTATCACCTGATGCAGTGGAAAGCAGATACTCTGGCTTTTCCCGAAAATCAGGTGGATCGGGCGTTCTCTCTGAACTGGGAGAAAAAAACAGATCATTCCGCTGTTCTTTCTGTCAGTTGGTCAGATGGGAAACATCGCTTTATCGTGCGCAGCGAGGCCCGAAAATGAGAAATCAAAACGGATTCACCCTCATCTCAATGATGCTTGCCCTTAGTATCTTCACTGTTGCACTGATTCTCGCGGGTTCACTTTTGCACATGGTGTCCAGCCGTTTTAAAGACGACCTGAGTGTGCAGAAAGAAATCAACCTTTTCTTTGCGCAGACAGCCACCGAACTGCATTTATCGGACGCTGTAAGCACCTCACCGGATCATCAGAAACTTTTCATTGAAAAAGGAAACGAAAAAGTAAACTACGAACGTTCAAATCCGCAACGAGTCATCAGGCTTGTCAGCGGGCAGGGTTATGAAATCGTTCTGCAGCATGTCAAAAGCATCCGTTTTGACAGCGATGGACGCTTTTTAGCTATTCAAATCACCGACAGCAACAATCGGCAGTTTTTCTGGGCAGATATGCTGTACAAGAAAAGGGGGGCTGCAAATGAAAGTGCACCATAAACAGGATGGATTTATCCTCCCTCTGACTATGATTTTTTCACTGATGGCCCTGGCCTTGGTTTTGCATGCAATCCTGCTTTTGAACAGTAACCGCAGTTTTTTCCAGTCCGTGTACTCTGACTTTCAGCTTCGGCAGCTGCGTGAGAACACACTTGCAGAGATCGATCGGTCTATTCAGGAAAAAACATTGCCGGAAAGCGGCAGCATCGTATATGATATAGGAACAGCAACCTTCAAAAAATACGAGACAGTGAACGGGCTAGAGGTAAAGTTCACGGTAAATGTCGGGAAGAACGCGGAAACCGATAAGATTGTCTATGATCAAAGTAATAAAGAAATGATTGGCTGGCAGGAAAGGATCGATCCATGATTTACATTACAGGCTTTATGAGTGCGGGAAAAACAACAACAGGGCAGGCACTCGGCCAAATGCTCAACAGAACAGTATACGATACGGATTTCATCATTGAACAGCGCTGCAAAAAATCAATACCGGCAATATTTCGGGAAGATGGAGAGCCATTTTTCAGAGAAAAGGAAACCGATGTATTAACGATGCTTACTTCCAAACACGAAAATGCTATTGTGACCACAGGCGGCGGTGCCACTGTAAAACCGGTCATCGAAAGTTAATGCGCTCGAATGGAACCATTGTCTTTCTGTATTGCGATATCCGCACCATTCATCAGTGGCTGGCCGGCGATAAAACCCGTCCGCTTGTCCAGAGGAACCAGGGGAACAAGCTGGATGACCTTTATCATGAAAGAATGGCGGCTTATCTGGATACTGCATTAGTTATCAACGCAACGGGAAAATCCGTCAGCAGAATTGCGGAAGAAATTCAGGTATTATGTATCAACAATCATTATCCCGGGCATCCTGCAGATAAGTGAGTCATCGAAGGGATGCCGGAACATGAAGTCCGATGAGTATGTGAAGTTTCTTACTGAACAACTGGTCCGTTATATGGAAACACCGAGGGAGGAGCGAAGGAATAACCGGCTTAAGCAAAAAGAAGCCCGTCCCCCCTTCCGTAATCAGCTCTTTGGTCAAATACCTGATGCAATTGAAAACTACGTGACACAGTTTAGAAATCTGTTACGCAAAAAGCAAAAATAAAAACAGCTCGGTACGGAAAAAGCGTGCCGGGCTGTACTTCATTGTTTATGCTTCAGTAACCGGTTTTGTTACTCGATAAATACGATAAGAGAGAACATTTTTATAAATTTGCAAGGCCTGCATATGATCAAGCCAGACTTCAAATGCTTCTTCGTCCAAATCCCCTGTCAGATTATAGGTAGGCAGTTCGTCCTGGCCCGGATTCAATGAAAAGTCGCTTTCTTTCAGGACTTCAACCTGAGTAAAGCCTGCTTCTTTCCAGATGTTGCGCCAATCTTCCACGGTATAAAGCTCAGGGACGCCATACAATTTTTTGATTACTTCGCTGTCCTGTTCAGGAAGTGGCTGTTCAATCGTCATTTCTATGGCGGCCAGCCTTTTCCCCGGGCGGAGCACCCGGTAATATTCCGGTACAGATTTTTTTATGTCTGTAAAAGCAGTAACAGATTCGGAAACGATCCAGTCAAACGATGCATCTTCAAAAGGAAGGCTTTCCACCGAGCCCTTTAGAACCCGGAAAGCGTGTTTGGACTGCGCAGCTCTTTCTAGCGCCCGTTCGACCATTTTCGGGTGCAAATCAATCCCCGTAACAGCTGCGCCGGTCTCTTCAGCGAGAAGCGCCGCAGTTGCTCCGGTGCCGCACCCGACATCCAGGACATGGTCATCCGCGTGTATCAATGCATCACGTATTAAACCGTCTGACAATCTTCTTCCACCCGGATGGGCACTGTCTACCGACAATTTCGCCAAAAAATTAATATACCGATTATGATCCACTTTGCACGCCCCTCAAAAGTTCATCTTAATGACTATCGTATGAACATTGACGGGGCTGTGTGACTGCCTCATGCTCTTGGCAGATTGTCTCAAGGGCTGAGTCACAATATTTTCTTCTGTCAGCAGTAATCGGAATTTTCGATTCATTCTTTTGCCTATAAAAACGCATGATTCATCTGCCAGTTTGGTAGATTCAGGCTGTATGCACTTGCTTTATTTTTGTTTTCGAAAGCCATGCCCCACCGATCACACCGGCGTCATTGCCCAGCTGAGCGATATCAATCGTGCAGGCGTCAAAGACTCTGGGCAGCGAATATTTCTTGAAATACTTGGTTAAAGGTTCAAGAAGTGTTGCTCCGGCATGTGACACCCCTCCGCCAATGACAATTTTTTCCGGATTAATGACAATCGATATGGCACCGAGCGCGTAGCCAAGATAATACGCCGCCTTCTCTGCTACGGCCGATGACAGCGGATCTCCCTTTGCCGTACAGTTAAAAACATCTTCCGCCGTAATATCACCCTTCTGCTCAAATATATCTCTCAGAATGCTGTCCGAATCATTATAGTCCAGCGCTTCCAGAGCCAGACGGCGAATACCTGTAGCTGAAGAAACTGTTTCAAGACAGCCTGTTTTACCGCAATTGCACGGGGAACCGTCTTTCGGGATAACCGTCATGTGCCCTATCTCTCCGGCCATGCCGCTGACTCCGTGAAGAATGTCGCCGTCACAAATAATGCCGCCGCCAACGCCGGTGCCCAGTGTCACACAAATCAGGTTTTCTGCACCCTGACCCGCACCCTGCCACATTTCACCAAGCGCAGCCATGTTGGCATCATTTTCAATAATAACCGGAAGACCGGTTGATTTTTCCAGTTCATCTTTCAATGGATAGTTTTCCCATCCAATGTTGACTGCTTTATAGACAAAGCCTGTTTCCATATCAATAAAACCCGGTGCACCCATGCCTATTCCTCTAACTTCCGAGCGATCGAGATTGAACTGCTGCAACTTTTTAACGACACTCGCGCTGATGTCATCTGCAATATGACTTCCATTATCGATAGTGTTTGTCGCAATTGCCCATTTATCAACCATCTTTCCGGAATCATCGATCAAGGCCATCTTAATGGTGGTTCCCCCTAAATCGACACCGATATTCATGATTTCAGACATTGAATACACCCGCCTTATAAAATTGATATCATCATCTATTTTCGCTTATTAAATGCCGTTTGCCAATAGAAAAATCTAATCGCTTTCAAAAATAACCGGGTACTTTACTGATGTCCGGTATTTTTTCCAAGGCCTGTGAATAACTTTTGTAAGACCAACTTGTCCGGGAGTGATCCGATGCGCAGAAAAATAATTTATCTCCTGACTCTTTCCATCATAGGCGGCATTGCATTGTTTCTGTTGAACGCAGGACCCAACTTTTTTGGCGCACGTCCCGTGATCACCTATTTCCCCGACAATGGTGCCATCGTTTATCAAAAAACAGAAACACATCTGAATTTCATAGACACGAATAGCCAGCTTGAATGGACCGTACAATCCAAAATTAACCGACAGGCTTATTTAATACAGGATTTTTCACTGCTTTACAGAAACAATCGTCTGATCGCAACAATCAATCACTGGAAAAGAAATGAACAATCCCTCTCGGAAACGAGACAGTTGGAAGCACAGCCCGGTTTCTATCAGAGTCTTTCTGTTCATCAGGCGGAACTGCACATCGACAATCAGATCTATGGTAAAGAAGAGCTTTCTGCCGATCAGCTTTTCATCTGGAATAATAGCGGAAAACTTGATTCGTTTAAAGAGCCGCGTTCAGCCGGTGAAAAGGAAGTTTTTAGTAATGCTCAGAAAAAATGGGCAAACAGCCAATCCGGATTACTGGAGAGAGCTGCGTCTCAATATGGATTTAACCTGGCCGGTTACCAGATTGTGCCGCTTAATCAGCTCACAGCTTCCTCTTATAATCAAATTTTTCCGTTTAGCCGTGAGAAGGCACAGCGAATTACCGGCCAGCTATGGGAAGGAGTTTATAAAGCAATCATTCGGGGCCTGCAGACACCCCAGGGAACGATTGAGCCTGCGGCAGGCAGCAGACTACCCATTTTATTAGTGGGCAGCAATCATTTGCTGATTGTAATCGAAACGGAAGACAAGCAGATCGTGCTTTTGAAACAGTTATTCGATTGAACGGCGCCACCAGAATTCGAACGGTCGCTTTATCTTTCGTGATTTCTCCTAAAATACCGTAAAATCCAGCCAAAGCTGAAAAATGCAGCTGCAAATTCAAAAAACAGCCTGCGTCTTCTGAACAAATAAAATGCAGCAATAGCCAAAAACAGTCCCTGCAGCATTGATACCCTTTTTATCATTAGTCAGACATCCCTTCTCCTTTAGTATAACTTAGTCTGACTCATCCTCTCCGTTTTCATTCAATGGTGACAGTGCTTTTGTCTTCGAGGTCCGCTGCTCAGTAATCAGTAATTCAATCCTCCGGTCGTGGCTTTCAACAGGAACGCTTTCAGCCAGCTGCGCCTCCAATAAAAGCGAGACTGTTTTTCCATGATAATGGGCGAGGAAACGGTCATAGTAACCACCGCCATAACCGATCCGATAACCGTTGCGGTCAAAAACTACTCCCGGAACAATGGCGAGATCAAGCGCCAAATCAGGAACAACACTGGTTTCAGACGGTTTCGGCTCTAATAGACCGTAGAAGCCGAATTCCAGTTCTCTAAACGACTTTATTCGATAAAAGGTCAGCGTTTTGTCTGCTGGATTGCATTTTGGGACGGCAACCGCCTTATCTTCCGCCCAGGCTCTTGAGATAATGGCAGCCGTCTCCACTTCTCTTCCGACAGAAAGCGTAAGAGCGATGTACCGGGACTCGATCCAGGCCTTTTCTTTAAATAAACGGTCTCGGATCATCATGCATTTTTTTTGGAAAAGCTGTTCATCCATGATACTTAATTCATGCAATATCTGATTACGCATCTGTTTCTTCTTTAGATTCATTCTATTCCTCCGGGGTAAAAAAAAAGCCGCTAAGCGGCCCTTCAGGAAATGTTTACTTCGTTTCGCGATAAATCGCATACCTTCTCAGCTTCGGGCTGTATTTCTTCAGTTCCAGCCGATCCGGATTCTTTTGCTTATTTTTCGTTGTGATGTAATCGCGATCGCCAGTTTCTGTATTTTCAAGAATTACTTTAACACGCATGTTCTATCCCTCCTCCATCGCTGAATTGTTACTCCTCAGCAAAAACATACGCTTTATATTAACAGAAAACCCATTTTGATTCAACCTTGCCCTCCCTTTAATTTTTCATCCGCCCCATTTTCGGTATTTTTTTCTAGTTTCTTTACAATCTTCTTTCTTTTTCCCCATCCTCCTTTCGAAATATGACGAGTTATGTTATAAATGATAATGATCGTTGGCTGCGAAAAAATGTAAAAGGTCAGGCATTTGGTCTGTTTTGGTGCTTTCGCTGCCTATTTTGGAACGGCTGTTTTAATAAAGTATGGGGGGGTCATTCATGGGATATGTCATTTTGTTGCTTGTGATCGTCGGGCTTATTGCACTAGCTTTTTCTTACTCCAAGCAGGACAGTATCAAACAGGTAGAAAGCCAGCTTGAAGAAAACTCAATCACGATGATGCAGGAATTGTACAAGGTCAAGAAAAAAATTCGCGTACTCGAAGAAGAAGTCATGATCGGGGATCGGGATAATTTTAAAGGGTGAATGGCATTGACTAAAAATGGGATACGCGGTTTTGCGGCTGGCATTCTGATTGCGACTGCTGTTTTTGCTTTTTTTTACTACCTGATTTTCAATGACGGTCAGTCTTCAACTCAGAAGGCAGTAAAACAAACGCCTTTAACGGAAGCGACTGTCACTCAATATCTCACCAGCCACCACCGCAGGGCGATTGATATTGATGCGTACAATCAATGGCAGGCTGACAATAGCAAGGCAGCCGCAAAAACCGGTCAGACCGCACAGAAAGCAAACAATACTAACAGCAAGCCAAATGCCAAGCCGGGAACGAATAACGTCGTGACTTATCAGCTCAACATCAAGAGCGGCATGATGCCCAGTGATATTTCAAGCAGTCTGGTTCAGGCAAAAATACTGAATTCAAATCAGCAGACTGCCTTTGATCAGTATATGCACACAAAACATCTTGAAAATTATGTTCAGTTAGGTACATTTACTGTTAAGAGCAACATGTCGATTCAGCAATTGGCTCAGGTGATTACAAAGAATCACTAATTTAATGGTTGTAAATAATCAGCCGGGATGAAAAATGGATGGCCATTTTTTATCCCGGCTTTTGCTGTCTCAAAATGATTTTTTATACTGGAACATTGCATGTAGTATAAAAAGTCCCATCGCATTATTGGTTTCTTTTTTATAGTTTTGGTTCTCTAGGTAACTGCTCAACGTAGAAATAAATATAGGAGCGGTATTTTCTCCCGATGACATGATTAATCAAGAATGCAAAATTCAAGAAGAACCCCCTATGACTAAACGACCACCTGCTAAAGCAGGTGGGTTCAGACATAAATGTCTGCGACTTAAAGTCGCCACTTAAAGACTGAAGTCTTCTGAAAGACCTTGTGCTCATAGCACACTGAATTCTGACTGAACTCAGTCGTCAATCTTGAAAATGTCGTCCTTGACTTTATTTGACTGATTCGCAATGTAATTTCGGATGATTTCTTCCGTCACGTTACCGACCGTCGCACAGAAATAACCTCTGGACCATAGGTGCTGGCCCCAATACCGTTTTTTTAGTTCTGAAAACTCATCCTGAAGCAATCTGGATGAGCGTCCTTTCAGATACTGCATGATTTTACTCGGCGCTAGGCTTGGTGGACAAGAAATCAGCAAATCAAATGGANAAATAACCTCTGGACCATAGGTGCTGGCCCCAATACCGTTTTTTTAGTTCTGAAAACTCATCCTGAAGCAATCTGGATGAGCGTCCTTTCAGATACTGCATGATTTTACTCGGCGCTAGGCTGGGTGGACAAGAAATCAGCAAATGGACATGTTCCTTGCCTACGCTCCCCTGCAGGATTGTGACTCCCCTGGCCTCACATCCCTGCCGGATCAACTCACGCAATCGAACAGCGATTGGACCTCGCAGCACCTGATATCGGTATTTGGTCACCCAGATCACATGATACTTGATATCGTAGACTGCATGACCACTTTTCTGATAACCGTCCATACTTTTCACCTCTTTTGAAAAGTATGGACACGAAAAGATAAGGCTAAAAGCGGATACCGTCTAAAGACGGTGGGTTTAGACCCCGCTTTTGTAAGCTAAATTCGAGAATTTGTATAGTATGCCACACACAAATTTCACGGGCTATGCAAAAATGTCTCAGGTTATGGCCAAATTTACTTGTCGAGAGGCTTTTCAAGGAGTGCACAATAAAAATTTAGACAATGACCAGTTTACCTGCATGAGAACATAATACAATGGACTTACAAAGGACGTCAGCAGCCGTAATAATAGAGTGACCTATCGATTGCAGCAATCAGAATCACACCTAAAATCGACAGTACGAGCAAAAAAAGAGGGACAAAAATGAAATCATTTTGATCTGAACCCCAAAAGCTGGACACATTTTTAAGCTGTTTGCTCGGTAGTCGAAATCCGATAATCAATCGGACTTAGACCCCCGAGTTTTTCTTTGATTCTGGATCTATTATAGTACTTAATCCATTCACGCATGGCCCGTTTAAGTTCTTCCCGAGTCTGATAATCATGAGAATGGACTGTTTCAGCCTTCATGATGTGAAAGAAGCTTTCCATCTGGGCATTATCTAAACAGGTGGCCTTCCGAGACATACTCTGATAGACCCGATGCGATTTAAGTTCTCTGCACCACGCCTCATTCTGGTATTGGAACCCCTGATCTGTGTGCACATAGGTACGATAGTGATGCTCAGGAAGATGCTCCAGGGCCTCATGAAGCGGTTTGAGCGCAAAAGCGACAGTTGGATGGTCACTGATCGCAAAGGATAGGATTTCGTCGGAATAGAGATCCAGCACAGGTTCAAGATAAAGGCGTTCTCTCGTCGTTTTGCGGCCCCAACGAAATTCAGAGACGTCCGCCACCAGTTTCTGGAATGGACGGTCGGTTATGAAGCGGCGGCGGAGCCGATTCTTAGCGATTTTCCCAACGGTCCCCTTGTACGAGTTGTATTTACGCATCCGTTTGGTATAGAAGGTTGACTGGAGACCTTCGGCTTCCATAATGCGCTGCACTTTCTTATGATTTACAGTCACGTGCTGATTATTTTTCAGAGCTAAGAAGACACGACGATAACCGTAATCTGGATGGTCCTGCTTGATTGCTTTTATTTCCGAGGTTACCGGGTCATCCCCCTCTGCCTGTGGGCGGTGAAGCTCATAATAATACACGCTCTTAGGCAGTTTCACCACTCGAAGAATATCACTCAGAGAGTCGTGCTGCCTCAGCTCAGTAACTACTTGCGCTTGTTCCGTTCGTGTTGCTCTCTCTGACGAACTAAGGCCTCTAATTTTTTTAAATACTCATTCTCGATCCGGAGTAATTTGTTTTCTTTCTCCAGATCCTTAAGTCGTTGTTGATCTGATTCAAATGGTTCTTCCACTTTTTTATTTCTCTTAACTTGATTTGTAGGATCTGATTTCTTTCGTTTCCCCATGGGTGGACGCCCTCGCTTTGTTCTCAATCCATCCAATCCCCTTGCTTGAAACCGTCGATCCCACTGATAGATCGTAGAGGATGTAGAGATATTAAAGTGGTTGGCGGTTTCATTAAGAGATGAATGGTTCTCCTTCATCCACTTTAATACTTCCAGTTTGAAATTGCTGGCGTACTCCGACCGTTTTTCACGATTTTTGAATCCTACAGAACCATTCGATTGATATTGATGCATCCATTTCAGGACAGTGTCATGTCCTGGTATATGATATTTATGGTGTAGAAAAGTGCTGCCTGCCCCGACCAGATACTCACTAATAATTTTCACTTTAAAATCATTAGAGTACTTTGTCACATGAAAACCCCCTAAAGTTGGTTTGTTGTCCAACTTTAGGGGGTCACTTCATTTTCGCCCCCTCTTTTTTTATTAACTTGAATGATCCGGTTGTTTCTTCAATTCCCCTTCTGGCTTGTATAATGATAGAGCTGGTCATAGTATTGATAAATATCCAGCGCGATCTGCTCGTTCTGGTGCCCTACTTCCACCTTCGGCACAACAACAGCTACGGCGATCTGCGGATTGTCATAAGGCGCATAAGAAACAAGCGTTTCATTATACAGACTTAGATTATTCGGATCAATCTGTGCAGTACCGGTCTTGCCCGCAATTTTATATTTTACGTTAGCTCCCGTTCCTAACATTGATGCAGTGGCGCCAATTTCATGAGTCACCAAATAAAGACCATTTTTGACTCTTTGGATGTCATGCTGCGTATTGTCAATCGTATTCAGCACATTAGTTTTAAAAGTGTAAACGGTCGGGCCAAGCGTGTTTGGATCAGCACCCGGTGCATGGACAGAACCAAGCAGATGAGGCTGCACGCGATAGCCGCCGTTCGCGATCGTTGAAATATACTGAACCATTTCCAGTGGTGTATACGTATCAAACTGCCCAATCGCAAACTGATGAATAAGACCTGATTGTGTAGGCATGCCGCCGTTATATCCAGTTCCTTCAACGGGCAGGTCGATACCTGTTTTTACACCCAAACCTAATTCGGCATAGCCGTTCCGCATTTCATCCACTGCTTTAATAAACTGGGGGGAGGTCGCCGCCGGCAAAGTCGCATTGTAATGACCGCCCGCCGGTGTTAGAGTAATGCCCGCCAAGTTGGATGCAATCTTGGCCATAAACACGTTGGAGGAATGAGCAAGCGCCTGCTCCGGAGTCTGCAAACCCAGTCCGCTTGCTCCTTCCCAGGATGTAAACATCCGGTGCTGCCCTCCTGTACTCATATCAGGATACCATATTGGCATGTCGTAAAAAGAGGAAGGCATGGCACCATAACGGTAGCCTGTCAGTTCAGTGCCACCTTTAACCGCGGAACCCATTTCGAACTGTGCGTTAATGGCTTCATTAGAGGCATCAATAAACTTGCCATTGACAAGCTGCTGCCCGCCGATGGCAAGAATCGCACCGGTTTTCGGATTCATGACGACGGCGTAAGCACTGTTATTTTGACCGTTACCAGACATTGCACGGGCTGCTTTGATATTTGTTTGCAGAATCTGCGTCAGTTGATTCTGCAGCCGACTGTCAACGGTAAGCTGAATGTCATCACCGCGCTGCCCCTCTTTAACTGTCGGATTACCGACAGGGATGCCATTTTTAGTCCGATAAGTCAGTTGCATTGGTATGCCGCGCAGATATGATTCATACTGTTCTTCAAGGTTGCTGATGCCTACCTGAGCGTTCTGGCTGTACCCTTCAGTCAAGTAGGTATTGAGTTTATCAGCAGGTATCGGCCCCATTTGCCCGACATAGAAGGGCACGTTTTTGATATAAGTCCGGGAAGACACGTCAGCCGTCTGAATCGTTCCGTTAAATTCGCTCAGATGATCGACAACATCCACATATTCTTTATCGTTAACGCTGAGGCCCCGTTTTACGATATATGGATTAAGGTTCGACGCCTGATTAAAATCATGCTCAATAGCCATAACCTGATAGTCATGAGCTGTAAATCCTGTCAGATCTTTATTCGGAATGCGGCTGAGAAGCAGTGAATACTCCTGAGCAGGATTGTTATTGTTTATATAATATTTCTGTTCCTTCGTAGTCAAAAAAGCATTATAGGCCAGCTGCAGATTTTTATAACGGGTCAGGACATAATATTCTTCTTTGTCCCTCTGCGACACCAAGCCGACTGCCTTGCTGTCCATAGTAATCAGCTTTGAAAGTTTCTCCGCAATAGCAAGATTTTTTGAGTCATCCAACCCGGCGTTGCGAACATACATGATGGCGAGTTCCGCTTTATTATCAGCCAGTGTCACACCATTTGCATCCACAATTTTTCCGCGGGTCGAATCGATGCTTGCTGTCTGGTATTGATTCGCATTAAGCGCGTTCTTGTAATGTTGACCGTTCACAATCTGGACATAGCCCAGACGAATAATCAATCCCGCAAAAGCGAGAAAAACTGTCAGAAATAAGATATTCATTCTCAGAAGCAGATTATTTTTTGTGCCTCTGTTTTTTACCGTTTTCTTAGCCAAATCTCCGTTCCCCCCATATGAATCACCGCAAAGAACCCCCTCCGGCCGCCTCAGTCTACTATAATCATTCGACAATACACGATCCGTTCACTATGTCAGAAAAAAATATTTTCAACACTCATTCAGTAAATATAAGGACACCAGCACACGGTGTCCCAAATTCCTTTACCGGTTTAATTTTACTTTCATGGCTGCTTTCTGTCAAAAAACCGATGATTGCTTTAATGCCGGCCTATTGAGAGCCACTTCCGATTGACAGTTTCCCAGTTAATCAAGTTGAAGAAGGCCTTAACATAATCAGCACGTCGGTTCTCGTACTTAAGATAGTAGGCATGTTCCCAAACATCAATGCCCAATAGAGGCAGTTTGCCCTCAAAAAGCGGCGAATCCTGATTGGGCGTGCTCATCACTTCAAGCAGCGATCCGCTGACAACCAGCCACGCCCACCCGGAGCCAAACCTGTTCATTGCCGATTCTGTAAAGCTCTGCTTAAACGATGAAAAGCTGCCGAACGTCCGGTCAATTGCTTCGGCGATCGCTCCGCTGGGTGAACCGCCTCCCTCGGGGGAGAGAATCTGCCAGAAAAGCGAGTGGTTGGCGTGCCCTCCGCCGTTATTCCGAATGGTGACTAATTTTGACTCGGGAACACCAGACAGATCGCTAAGGAGCACGTCAATCGGCTTTTCGGAAAGCTGAGGATAACTTTCAAGCGCGGCATTAAGATTCGCAACATATGTCGCATGATGCCTGTCATGATGAATGCGCATGGTCTGTTTATCGATAAAGGGCTCTAAAGCATCATAGGCATAGGGGAGTTCAGGAAGCTTATAACCGGCTAAAGTCGTCATGATAATCTCCTCCTCTTTTTCATACAGCAGATTGAAGTTCTTGAAGTACCTTTAGTGACACATATCTACAAATTAAGCGTATCAAAAAAGCGGTTTCCGTTCAAGAATATAAACCGTCGTTTATGCTGCCACCCATTGCCCGTTCGTTATGTAACTGCTTTTCTTTTTTCTTCCCTAACAGTCCTCAATTCATCACTGTCACCCGCGTTTGTCCGCTCATATACTGACAGGTTTGTTGTGAATTTTGATGGTTGATCCAGCCACGGCAGTGTTTTGCGCTGATTGTTGTTCTTTTCATTCCGCTGATCATCATCGGCTCAGCGTTCTGCTACTAAGAAATGATCTGTTTGCCCTTCTGCCTCGCCCCTGTGGTAACCTCTTAATTAAAGGGCGCCCAGAGTGTCTTTCTGGTTAAAATTTGTATTCCCCGGAAATGTCTTACCGGAAATGTCTTAGAGGTACGCAAAATTTTTTCAAATAAAACACCCGGAAATGCTGTCATCAGCGATTCCCGGGTGCTTGGTCATATGGGTATTGATTATGTAAAAAACGGAGGAAGAGGGATTCGAACCCCCGCGAGCCGTGAAGCCCCTGTCGGTTTTCAAGACCGATCCCTTCAGCCAAGCTTGGGTATTCCTCCACAATAAGTGGTGGACCCTGTAGGACTCGAACCTACGACCGGACGGTTATGGGCCGTCTGCTCTAACCAACTGAGCTAAGGGTCCAACGGGCGGTTAGTGGGGATCGAACCCACGCATGCCGGAACCACAATCCGGTGTGTTAACCACTTCACCATAACCGCCATTGGGCAAAAAAATAGCGGCGGGGGGGATCGAACCCTCGACCTCACGGGTATGAACCGTACGCTCTAGCCAGCTGAGCTACACCGCCATGGCTCCACAGGTAGGGTTCGAACCTACGACCAATCGGTTAACAGCCGATTGCTCTGCCACTGAGCTACTGTGGAACAAATTCAGAACAAGAACTAATTTAACACAAGCATTGAAGCCTGTCAACATTTTTCAAAGGCCTCAAAACCTGTTTTAACGACAAGAAATAATATACCATATCAGTATAGATAAAACAATAGTTTTTTTTACTACTCGGGTGAGCGCCTTAAGAAAAACAGTCCTGGTGCGGAAAAAATGGAGTAAGAGGAAAGAATGAACCTTTCAATTTATCACCCCGCTGCTATTCAAGATCAATGACAATTCTTGTCCCATCCACCGAAACGACTTTTACGCGCACATTTTTTTCCAGAAAAATGCCGTCTGTGACCGCACTATAATTTCTCCCATCGATTTTAACCGTCCCGACCGGATGAAAAGGTGTGAGCGTTATCCCTTTTTTGTCGACCAGGTCGTGATAGTCGGCATTGATTGAGTTGTAGCCTCGGTCAGTGGAAAGCTTATCATGCAAAGTCAGTTTATCCAGATAGTCCCGGGTCGGAAGCCACCTTCTGAAGGTCAGTGAACCGCATGAGCCAATAATGAAAGCGATGCCCACAAGCATGCCATAGAGAAGGGTTGGAGCCGGAAGGGCACAGCCAAGTACCATCAAAATAAATCCAAAAATGCCTATTATCCCGGTTGTAAAGATCTTGCCATCGATAATGATCAGGGCCAGTCCGCCGACAAGAAGCAGGACAATCCATGACGATGCCCGGTCGGTCAGGAAATAAGAAAAATAGGAGATGAATAACCCGCTTCCCATAATTGCCAAGATACCTTTCGCTTTAACAAAGAGTTCCGCAAATAGAAAACATGAAGCAAGCAGAATGACAATAAATCCACCTGCAGGATAAATTAAAAAACTCAATAAAGGCACCCGCTTTCTTTCTGGGGATATCTTTGGCCACGCCGGCGATCGTTGCGTGAAAAAAATGTCCGGCGAGTAAAATATGTCACCACTTTAATTAAACCATACGCAATGAGCACGGGAAAGTTCCTTTTTAAAATTTTTTTAATAAAATGAGACATATCTTTTATTTCTCCGGCATATAAATGTTACAGGGAGATGATCGGGTGAAAAAGAGGATCTTTACTATCCTGTTTCTGATTGCCTGCTGGACAAGCTATGCCGACCTGACTTCCGGATCCCTGCCCGCCGGCAAGACTGTAGCAACAGCTGTACCTAACCAGATAAAAGAACGAGCAGCCGTCCCTTTTCAAAGAATTACTGTCGCGCCGGGTGATACTCTCCTTTCTATCACCGAACGCATCAGCAAAAAGGCGCCGGCAATTGACACTGTCATTAATAATTTTTCCATATTAAATCCTTCTGTCAATCCGAATCATCTTAAAATCGGCGAAACTTACGCTTTTCCCTGCTATAACTAGAATTTCGGATGTTCGGTTCGTTTATGCCGATGCACTCGCTGAAACGTATAAATAAAGGTGTTCTGCAGCAATTCGTGATATACTGATAACTGCTTAGGTATATCCTTGGCATTACACTTTTGCCTCAGCAAAGGAGCGAATGGTTCGTGTCTGAAATTACGCACCGTACGAAAACCAGAAAAGTGAGAGTCGGAAATCTAACCATTGGTGGGTCCAATGAAGTCATTATACAGAGCATGACGACAACGAAAACGCGGGATGTAGCGGCGACCGTTGCGCAGATTCACCGTCTTGAAAACGCCGGATGCCAGATGGTCCGTGTCGCCTGCCCGACGATGGAGGACGCGCTCGCGATCCCTGAGATTAAGCGCCAGATTCACATTCCGCTTGTCGTCGATATTCATTTCAACTATAAGCTCGCTCTGAAAGCGATCGAAGGCGGTGCGGATAAAATCCGAATTAACCCGGGAAACATCGGAAAAAAGGAAAACGTCGAGGCAGTTGTCGAAGCCGCCAAGGCGAAGCATATCCCGATTCGTATCGGTGTCAATGCAGGTTCACTTGAGAAACATATTCTCGACAAGTACGGTTATCCTACTGCAGACGGCATGGTTGAAAGTGCGCTGCATCATATCAAAATTCTCGAAGATCTTGATTTTCATGACATTATCGTTTCACTTAAGGCGTCAAACATCAATCTTGCAGTAGAAGCCTATGAAAAAGCTGCGCGCGCGTTTGATTATCCGCTTCATCTCGGGATCACAGAGTCTGGAACAAAGTTCTCCGGAAGCATAAAAAGCGCCGCCGGACTTGGCATCCTGCTTCACGAGGGCATCGGCAACACCATGCGTATCTCGCTGTCTGCCGATCCGGTGGAAGAAATTAAGGTCTGCCGGGAGCTGCTTAAAACATTCGGCCTGACCAATGCGGCGACGCTGATCTCATGTCCGACCTGCGGAAGAATCCAGATTGATCTAATCAAAATCGCCAATCAGGTCGAGGAATATATTGATCACATTAACGTGCCGATCAAAGTATCCGTGCTTGGCTGTGCCGTCAATGGCCCGGGCGAAGCACGCGAAGCGGACATCGGCATTGCCGGCGGACACGGAGAAGGGCTGCTGTTCAAGCATGGTGAAGTCATCCGCAAGGTTCCCGAAGACCGGATGGTTGACGAACTGAAAATTGAAATCGACAAACTGGCTGATGAATATTTTGCCAAGAAAAAAGCGGAACAGGAAGGCGTCAATATCTGACTTTCCGCCACTTTAAAGAGAGGAGCAAAAAAGCTCCTCCCTTTTTATATAACTAGGTCCAAAAGTGAAAAACCCGACAAAATCAGCGCAATCAGTACAGGAATCAACACAACTTGGAAAAGAATCAACAGGAGCAGTATAAGAATCAGCAGTAAACCGGGAAAAATCAATAAATTTTCGGAATCACATAAAAAGGCCGCCCCAATGGCAGCCCGCGATAAAGTAAAAAATCGGAATTGTTATCCGATATTCATTTAGTCCTCTACCCACGTAGCAATTTCTTCCGCAGATTTTCTTACAGGTGCTTTCAGATTCAAATCTTCTGCGGGGTAGCCAACGTAAAGATAGCCGAGAACCAGCCCATCATCTGAAACGCTGAAACCCTGTTTCATCAGATCGGTATAAGACGGATCGCCTGTCCGCCAGATCGCTCCGAGACCCAGAGCGTGCGCGGTCAGAAGCATGTTTTCAACTGCGCAGGCCGTCGCCGCAATTTCTTCTACTTTTTTAACTTTGGGATTCTCGCTTGGCTCAATCGTAACGACAATGACGACCGGTGAACGCTTTGCCTGGGCAATTCCTTTTTCCATCGCGCTGTCAAGCGCTTCCTGATCCGGGTTCTCCAGGCCGTTCTGATTTATTTTTCCATAGACTTTTCCAAGCTTCGTCCGCCCTTCACCGGTTAGCACAAAAAAATGCCAAGGTTCAGTATTAAAGTGATTCGGGGCTCTCCGGGCAGCATCCAGCAGGGTTAAAATGGCTTCCTTAGGCGGTATTTCATCCTTAACTTTTCTGACAGAACGCCGGGTTCTTATCGCTTCCAGTATATCCATTCCGATCATTCCTTTATAACCATTTTGTAACAATTTTACATTAATATTGTAGCATAGATCATAGCCATTACGTTAAAAAAAGCATCACACAAAAAGGCGCTTTGCTGAACAAAGCGCCCCTTCGCTTCTGTCACCAAAAAAGAGGTGACAGTAATTGAATCAGAATTGCAGCAGCCCCAATGCCGATCGCCCATCCTCCAAGAGTTCGGGCGCCTTCACGGAAGGCAATGTAGCCGATGATGATCCCGGCTATCCCGAGGACAATCGGAAGGAAGAAAAGAGCGGCAACAGAAAGAACCAACGAAAGCCAGCCCATCCCTCTGCCGCCTTCAACGAAACGCCGGTCTGTGGATCTTAAAGGACGGTCATGTTCAGACCGCTCTCCGGCGATTTCCGGATCGTACTGATCTGCTGCCAGTTCCTTTGCATATTCCTCATTATTGAAAGCATGCTGCTTGTCATATAATGATCCTTCATCAAAATGATCCTTGCCAGCCACTGTGACCCCTCGCCTTCTTTTTAGGATCACATATAGTGTGACTCATTTCGATGCATTTCAACGAAGCATTTTTTGGAAATTATGCATCTGCCGCCCTCAGAAATCCGATGCAAAGGGAAGCGTAAAACTGACTGTCGTTCCTCTTCCAAGTACGCTGCTGACACAAAAAGTACCTTGATGCTCAGCCACTATTTTTTTACTCAGTGAAAGCCCGATGCCTGTCCCACTTTCTTTTGTTGTAAAAAAGGGCTGACCGAGTTTTTTTAATACCCGGTTTTCAATGCCAGGTCCGGTATCTCTCAGCGCAAACCGGTATCCTTTTTCTTCCACAGAGCCCCTGAAGAATATACTTCGTTCACGTTTCCCACTGGCTTCAAGGGCCTCCAGTGCGTTGCGTGTAATATTCAGGACCACTTGTTTAATCATCGAAAGGTCAACACTGCACGCGCTTTCAGAATAAGCGACATCATAATCCAAATTGACCTTTCTCATGGTGCATTCGGATGATATCAATGTAATCAAGGAAGAGCACAGCTGATCCGGAAGTATTCTCTGCATTTTAATATTTTTCTTCGATAATTTCAGGAAGCTCTCCAGAAGCGAATACATCCGGTCAATCTCAGATAAAATCGTTCCCTGATATTTATAAAAATCCTGAGTCAGTGAAGACAGCTGAACAAATCCCTTGATAACCGCCAAGGGATTCCTCAGTTCGTGGACAAATTCCGCAGCAAGATGTGTGATCAGCGTCGTCTGGAAACCGGACAGAAAGATTGTCCCATCCTTGCAGAATCCATTGTAGAGTGTACCTACTCCGTTATCCTTCATCCGGTCATGAAGCAGCGCAGCAACGATCTCTTCGCTTTCCAAAATTGATTTCAGATAATTTTTCGCTTCGCCGACAAAAGATTCCGAAAAAAAATTAAAAAAGGAACGGCCAAAGCGATTAACCAATAGCTCACCATTTCTATTACAGTTCAGGACTGTCCCATCCGGAGTAAGACTGAATCTGATCTCCATAGACAGCTGGTTTTCAAATAAGTCTTTTTCAGAAACGGAAAGAAAGGATTCATGATAAATGATGGTCATCACTCCTCTTTACATTTTGTCCAGTTTCGCTATGTTTGCTCCCCATGAGCTATCTATAGAATTCAGTAAAAGCAAAAAATTCTTTTTATTTGTCATTAATTATACTTGAATTATGAGTAATGATATAGTAAATCGAATAATTATTGTTTGACACGATCCGACTTATTTTTTACATTTTTGGTAAAAAGCAACCGCAGTATCTTTTCCCCAACTCAATCATAGGTTAATTAAAGATGACATGATATCAAAAGAATTGGAGTGAAAGATGTGCATCCCATGATTCAAGCAATGATTAATCAGAGAATCAATCAGGTGAGCGCCGATGAATTATTTAGCCAGGCAACACAGTTCAACATCCCGATTTCCAGAAATCAGGCTGCACGCGTTGCCGCACGCGTGCGGGGAAAAAATATTGATCTTTTTCATCCCGCCGGCCAGGAAAAACTTCGGCAGATTTTTATCGAAGAACTCGGTCCCGCACTTGCGCAGGAACTGGACCGGCGCTTTAAGCAGTTAATGGCAAAATATCAGTAACTGTGTAACGTCCAGTCACTTAACAGCAGAAAAAATTTTCGCCCAAATTATTGTTCCAAGATGTCTTCAATCAGCCTCTTATTGAATTTCTGGTTTCTCAGCATGGCAATTTCATACTTATAGGGAGGTTTCTTATTTTTCTTATCCTCCCCTACATACGGAGTCTCAAGAATTTTGGGAACCGACTCCAGCAGCGGGTGATGGACCACTTGATTCAAGGCTTCAAAACCGATACAGCCGAAACCGATATTTGCATGGCGGTCTTTTCTGGACCCTTGAGGATTTTTACTGTCATTCACATGTACGACACCGATGCGTTCCGTTCCGATGATCTGGTCAAACTGCCTGAGCACTCCGTCGAAATCCCGGGTGATATCATAACCCGCATCACTCGTATGGCAGGTGTCAAAGCAGACGGACAGTTTTTCATTCAATTTTACGCCTTCCATAATTTCTGCAAGCTGCTCGAAACGGAAGCCGCATTCGCTGCCCTTCCCAGCCATTGTTTCCAGGGCAATCTGAACAGTGTCTTTTGGATCGAGCACCTCATTAAGTCCCTCAATGATCTTGGCAATGCCCGCTTCCACACCCGCGCCGACATGCGCGCCCGGATGAAGGACAATCTGCCTGGCACCGATCGCTTCGGAACGGTCGATTTCCTTTCTTAAGAAAGAGACACCCAGAGCAAAAGTCTCCGGTCTGACCGTATTGGCGATATTAATAATGTACGGCGCATGGATCACTACTTCCTCAATATGATGAGCTTTCATATACTCACGGCCGGCTTCAATATTCAGTTTTTCAATCGGCTTTCTTGCGGTGTTCTGAGGCGCACCGGTATAAATCATCATAACGGATTCATCAAAAGACGCCGCCTCTTCACTCGCCCCAAGAAGCATTTTAGTTCCGGACATATGAACATGCGATCCGATTTTCAGCATAACTGCTCCTCGCTTTCTTTGCTTATCCTGATTTTAACATAACTGCTATGGCAACTGCCATGAATCGATTCACTTAAATCCTCTTTTTAACATACACTGATTAGCAGCTCATATCTTGAAGGAAGGGATAAAAATGCCCCCATTCCAGCAAAATTCGATGCCGCCCGGTTTTCGGGAATCACCTTTTTTCTCTCCCTTTCCGCCTCATCAGCAGCGCGGATTCCCTCAGCTCTTTCCAAGTATGATGCGGCAGGCGCCGCCGATACCCAGTCCTCCTCCCGCAACGGGCGGCGGCATTCCGGGCATTCTTTCCACTCTCCTGAACTCAGGGTCAGGACAGTCTGGAGGCGGCATTAATCTGGTCGGCATGCTGATGAACGCACAGAAGGCCATACAGACGGCTCAGACGATGATTCCCATGGTTCAGCAATTCGGCCCGCTGATCAAGAATGCACCGGCCATTCTCAGCGTTCTGAGAAGTATGCAGACTTCTGAAGAAAGTAAGGAAACTAAGGAGGAAGAAACCGTCCCCGAAACGACTGATGAAACAGTTGATAGCCAAAAGCATAATGCTGATACTGTTGATATTAAGGAAAAATCAACAAAACCTGTGAAAGCTGTGTCTAATACTCCAGTCCGACAAACACGGAAAAAAGCGTCCAATCTCTGGGATACAGATGATCTTGAAACAAAGCCTTCCAGACCGCGCATGTATATTTGATGTTTCCGCAATCTGCTTCATTGTGTTCTCATGCCACCTCATTTATAATTGAATTTGCGCCCATATTGTACAAAGTTTGCGAAACAAAGGGACAGCAGGACAGATCGGAGCGTGTGCAGAGTGAAAGTTATCAAAGTCTCACCGCGAGGCTATTGTTATGGGGTTGTTGACGCACTGGTCATTGCACGGAAAGCTGCAATGGATCAAAGTCTGCCAAGGCCTATCTATATATTGGGCATGATCGTCCATAATCATCATGTCACCGAAGCTTTCAAGGACGAAGGCATCATTACACTGGACGCCAGTGGAAAGAAACGAATTGATTTATTGCAGGAGATTGATCACGGAACCGTAATTTTCACGGCACATGGTGTTTCTCCAGACGTTCGCGCGCTGGCTGAAGCCAAGGGGCTGACCACGATTGATGCCACATGCCCCGACGTAACGAAAACCCACCGGCTGATTGAAGAAAAAAAGGCTGACGGCTATCATGTCATTTACATTGGGAAAAAAGGGCATCCCGAGCCGGAAGGTGCTGTTGGTGTAGCGCCGGGCATCGTTCATCTGGTCGAAACTGTTGAAGATGTCGATCAGCTTAAGCTGGATGCGGAAAAGATCATCATTACCAACCAGACTACAATGAGCCAGTGGGATGTTCGCGAGATCATGAACTATATTAAAGAAAAATATCCGCAGGCCGAGTCATGCAATGAAATCTGCCAGGCCACCCAAACCAGGCAGGAAGCCGTTGCTGCACAAGCAAAAGACGCGGATCTACTTATTGTTGTCGGGGATCCGAGAAGCAACAACTCGAACAGGCTGGCGCAGGTCTCAAAGGAAATTGCGCAGACCCCTGCCCATAGAATTGCCGATCTCTCAGAATTGAATCCGGACTGGCTTAAAGACGCCCGGACTGTAGCCGTCACTGCCGGTGCATCGACACCGACCCAGCTCACAAAAGAAGTCATCCTGTTTCTTGATCAGTTTGATCCGGACAACCCTGACACATGGTCTACGGAGAGTACAGCCGCAAAGAATAATAATATTTTGCCAAAAGTGAAACTGAATCATGCCCGCCCGCAGAAAGAAGTAAAGAAAACCCAATAATTTGTTCGGGCACGTATCATACGAAAAAAATCCGCTCCACGAATTCGGAGCGGATTTTTTCAGTTTACAGGTTTACATAAATTGAAATGGATTGGTGACTGCCTCAGAAACGATTACTTCCGTATCACTGGACTCTTGCTGGATCACTTTCTGCAGATAGTGCTGAACACCTTTTTTCATGACTGTTTCTATATGATGCCCGGCATCAATGATCTTCAATCCGGCCAGAAGCGCATCATGAGCCGTATGATAGTAAATGTCCCCCGTAATAAGGACATCAGCCCCTCTGTGCCTGGCATACGGCACCAGACCGTTTCCATCCCCGCCCGAAACCGCGACGGTCTGTACTTTTTCTTGAAGCGGGCCAACTGCACGCAGACCGTCAATGCCCAGCTTCTTTTTGACAAAGCGACAGTAATCTTCAAAGAGCACGGGTTCAGATAGTTTGCCAATCCTTCCAAGTCCATATGATTTGCCTTTATTCTTCATAGGAAAAACATCATAGGCCACTTCTTCGTACGGGTGTACGGCAATCATTCGGTCAATCGTCCTTTTGAGCAAATGTTCGGGGACAATCGTTTCGAGCCTGCCTTCAGCAGTGGTTTCCAATCTGCCCGGAGTGCCAATAAACGGATGTGTGCCCGTCCCGGGAAGAAAAGTCCCTTCCCCTTTTGAAGTAAAACTGCAGTAGCTGTAGGTGCCGATTGCGCCCGCACCGGCTTCGCCGATTGCCTGCCTGACCACTTCAATATGCCCTTCCGGTACATAAACAACCAATTTAAAGAGCGGTTCGCTGCAAGCTGGCTGAAGTATTTCGGTTGCTTTCAGGTCAAGTCGCTCTGCAAGCATATCGTTCACTCCGCCGTCGGCAATGTCGAGATTCGTATGAGCAGCATAGACGGCAATATCCTTTTTAATGCACTTGGTAACAATCTTCCCCTGGCCTTGATCCGATCTGACTGTTTTCAGCGGATGAAAAATAATCGGATGATGAGCGATGATCAGATCCACATGTTTGTCTGCTGCTTCATCGGCTACATTTTCAAGAACGTCAAGTGTCACCATCACTTTTTTTAACTTTTTATCAAGTGTGCCAATCAAAAGACCAATTTTGTCGTTCTCATAAGCCAGCTTTTTGGGTGCCCATTCTTCAAATCGCTCAATCAATCGCTGGCCGGTGATCCAATGTTCCATGTGATGACCTTCTTTGGTATTTTAGAGGGTGTTCAAAAAGTTACCGGATGATCAGCGGCTAATCTCAACGCCCGCTTTAGTTAAAAGGATCTTTCGCAAAATACGTACACGTCCTGTGCTAGTTCACGTAGCGTCAATGTACGCTCCGATCCTCGAAACTTCGCCGCCTCGACCTTCCGACGTTCATGGATGACCTAGTGCAGGTGTTGCAACGCGATGTTGCATTTTGAGCCTGCGACTGTCCCTCCTTCGTCACCTTTTTAAACAGGCTCTTTTAGAAAAACGAGTGTTTATCTGCCCATATTTCTTTCAGTCCTGCCCGCGCTTCAGCACTGATTCGATCATCTGTATTTCATTTCTGCACTCTTCTTTCTTCTTAGCAACTGCATTCGTCTGTTCTGTCATTTCAAGTGAATCCAGAACCTGGCGCAATTTAGCGCTCCGTTTCAGCCATTTCTTCCTAAACACCGGGATCTGGTTTCTGATCAGGACAGGCCCCATCATTTGTTCAGTCTCCGCCAGTTCTATCTTCCCTGAATCATTGCGTCTTGCCTGGATCACTTCGTAAAAGTGGGGTGTTTCCTCAACTATTGCCTCGTCGGTAATCCTCCAGCCTTCCGCAGAGAGCCATCTTCGCAGGAGCGATTCACGAATATTCGGCTGAAGAATCAACGTCGTGCCCTCAGCCAGTTTTTCTTTTCCACGCTCCAGTATTCCCGTGATCAGTTCGCCGCCCATCCCCGCAATGACAATACTGTCAACCTCT
The DNA here is from genome assembly GCF_002802965.1 of Sporolactobacillus pectinivorans. Classification (NCBI taxonomy): domain Bacteria; kingdom Bacillati; phylum Bacillota; class Bacilli; order Caryophanales; family Sporolactobacillaceae; genus Sporolactobacillus; species Sporolactobacillus pectinivorans. The sequence continues at coordinate 2,910,688 of NZ_NXGA01000001.1, forward strand.
CCGGGCGAAATAACATCCAGTCCGTCTCCCATGCGGACTGAAACCGTATCGGCCATCCCAACCTCTTTCACATTGGCCTGTGACTGTCTGAACGGGCCGATTCTCACTTCTCCGGCTATTGCATTTACCGCTATTTTTTCCTGGAGTGCCCGGCAGGGGAGATGGGCATGATCGGAACCGATATCAGCAATTCTTGAACCAGCAGGAATAAAATTTAAAACGGCAAGGAGCCTGCTGGATAAATGTATTTTTATCATGACCACTTTCCTTATTTCAACGGTCTGTTTCTTCGTCTGTTATCTTATCACACTCTGAAAAAATTCCCAAACAGTCGTAAAGAGGCTTCGCGATGAACAGAATTCCGAGTGTTTGTTCAAATCATCAGGCGGTTAATATTGATAACGTTTACACTATCGTTTAGAATAAAGTTAATGAAACAAAAAGAAACCCGCTCCGGATGGGGAGCGAGCATGTAACCTGCCTATTTATTTTAATCCAGAAAATCTTTGAGCTGCTTGCTCCGGCTCGGATGACGGAGCTTTCTCAAAGCTTTTGCTTCAATTTGTCTGATTCGCTCTCTCGTTACTCCGAAAACCTTGCCTACTTCTTCAAGTGTCCTTGTTCGACCGTCATCGAGTCCGAAGCGGAGCCTCAGAACGTTTTCTTCCCGGTCCGTCAGTGTATCCAGAACATCTTCAAGCTGCTCTTTCAACAGTTCATACGCTGCAGCATCAGAGGGGGCCTTCGCATCCTGATCTTCGATGAAATCGCCGAGATGGGAATCGTCCTCTTCACCAATTGGCGTTTCAAGGGAAACAGGTTCCTGGGCGATTTTAAGAATTTCCCGGACTTTGTCCGGTGATAATTCCATTTCCTTGCCGATTTCCTCTGGTGTCGGTTCTCTGCCCAAATCCTGAAGCTGCTGCCGCTGCACACGGATCAGTTTATTGATCGTCTCCACCATATGGACAGGGATGCGGATTGTTCTGGCCTGATCCGCAATAGCCCGGGTAATGGCCTGGCGGATCCACCATGTGGCGTATGTGCTGAACTTAAAGCCCTTGGTGTAATCGAATTTTTCAACAGCTTTGATCAAGCCCATGTTGCCTTCCTGGATCAGATCAAGAAACAGCATGCCGCGTCCGACATAACGTTTAGCGATGCTGACAACCAGCCGCAGATTGGCCTCAGCCAGCCGGCGCTTCGCTTCTTCATCGCCAGCATTAATGCTTTTCGCCAGAGCAATCTCTTCATCAGCAGAAAGCAGATCGACACGGCCGATTTCTTTAAGGTACATTCTGACCGGATCATTGATTTTAACACCCGGCGGAACACTCAGATCGTTTAAATCAAATTCTTCCTCTTTATTCTTATCATCAGCACCGGGGCCATCGGATTCATCTGAGACATCAATGCCCTGATCGGCAAGGGACTCATAAAATTCATCCATCTGTTCCGGTTCCTGATCAAATGGCGCAAGACGGTTCGCAATTTCCTGGTACGTCAGAGAGCCGCGTTTTTTCCCTAATTCAAAAAGCTGTTCTTTTTCCTGATCCACGGTCAGTTCTGTTTCCGTCTTGCTCGCTTTACCAGCCATTTGACCCCCTCCTTCCAGATACTATACTCACTGGGTATTTTCCGTGTTCAATTGCTTTTCTCTGTCAATGATTTCTGACAGCAGCCGTGCGGCTTTTTCGAAGTCACCGCTTTGCTCAGCCTGTTTTCTCTCGGCCACCATATCAGCGATCATTGACGCTCCTGCATGTTTGACAACCTGATGGATACAATCCTCAATTTCTTGCTCCTCTGCCTGCCGGTTCATGGGTATCATGGATAATTCCGCTGCTTTCTGCTGCAGGCGCGGATCCTCAATCCGCTGAATAAACAGACCTTCATCAGGCGGATTACCCTCCTCATAATAGCCATACAGATATGCAGCAAGTGCCTGATGAATCTTAAGCGAGAAGTCACCACCCACTTCCTCCCGTACGCGATCGGCTATCTCCCTGCTTCTCATCATGTGTGCGAGCAATCTCCGCTCTGCCATTTCATATGCCGGAGCAAGCCGGTTACGTCCCGGTACAGCAACAGTAGCTGCTTCCCGTTCTTTTGACTCATCACGCCGCTTTGCAGCTTTGTACATCTGCATCTCCTGTCTCTTCAGCGCATCCAGGGAAATCGAAAATTCTTCCGCCAGCAGCCTGAGATAATGATCCCGCTCGACTGCCCTTCTCAGGGTGATGATTTCCTTTAATATGTCTTCGATATAGAGCAGCCGATCTCCTTCATCACTCAGATTCCTTTTTCTGCGGAAGTAGTCCATCTTGAAAGTCATCAGTGTTTGGCTAGCCCCTATTACATCGCTCTTAAAACGTTCGCCGCCAAACTTGCGAATGTAGTCATCGGGGTCATATCCTTCCGGCATTTTTGCTATTTTAACGATTTTTCCGTCTCCCTGAAGCATACCGGCTGCACGGAAACTGGCTTCAATCCCGGCCGAATCGGAATCGTAGCACACAATAACCGTTTCTGCCATTCGTGAGAGCGCCGCTGCCTGGTCCTCAGTCAGCGAAGTCCCCATCGAAGCAACACTGTTAGTTACACCGATCTGATGCGCCCGCACTACATCAACGTACCCCTCCAGAAGAACCACCTGATTATTCTTGCGGATGGACTGTCTCGCCAGATGATAACCATAAAGGATATTTCCCTTATGAAAAATTTGTGATTCGGGTGTATTCAAATATTTCGGTTTCTCTTCTCCAAGTGTCCGGCCTCCGAATGCGACGGTCTGACCTCTCATATTAAATATCGGAAAGATAATCCGGTTTCGAAAGCGATCAAAATACTGATGGTCAAAACCCCTTTTGGCAACCAATCCCGCTTTTTCCATCTGCTCCATGTTGACCTTTCTTCTCTGAAGCAGCGCAGTTGCCGTATCCCAGCTGTTTACCGCATACCCTATTCTGAAGCGTTCGATCATTTCACTGTTGAAATCCCGCGCGGTTAAATATTCCATTCCGGGAGAACCAAACTTTGCAGATCCGAGTAAATAATGATAAAATTTTGTTAATAGTTCCATACCATCAACAAGTTGTTTTCTGCCCTGCTCTTGCCTGTTTCTTCCCGCGGACGATTCTGAAAGGGAATTTCCCAAGTCAATCTTGGCCTTGTCAGCGAGAAATTGCACCGCTTCAGGAAAGGACATGCCCTCAATCTCCATAATAAATGTAAAGATATTTCCTCCGGCGCCGCAGCCAAAGCAATGATACAGCTGTTTATCCGGAGACACGGAGAAGGACGGCGTGCGCTCACTGTGAAAGGGGCACAGGCCTGAATAGTTCTTTCCCTGTTTATTCAGCTGGACATATTCGCCAATGATATCGACGATGTCCAGCGACTTCCTGATTTCCTCGATTTTCTTTTGCTGCAGTTGCAAAACATCATGCACCACCAACATTATTACTTATTTATATCCTAATGAACCAATCGGCATAACAATTTTGTCAGTGCATCGGAAAATTCCTTGCGGTTTTCATCTGTAAAAGGGCGCGGTCCTCTTATTTTTCTTCCCGCAAGCAATGATTTATAAGCCAGATACCTTCTGTGAAGAATTTCAGGAACACGGCGCTCTTCAATCTCAACTCCGTGGATCGAGATAACGGAAATTCCACGGCCGGTTAGTAAACCTGCAAGTCCCATGTCCTGTGTCACTACAAGATCCCCGGGGAAAGCATGATTAACAATATAAAGATCCGCTGCCTCCTTTCGCTGATCGACATAAACCCATTTTGATTCCTGATTCTGGCTGAAACTGGCATATGACGCAACGAAAACCGGCTCGATGCCGAAACTGCCGGCAATTAAGCGAATTTCATTTTTCACAGGACATGCATCCGCATCGACATATAACGTGATTTTTCTCATCACTCTATTCATTCTCTCTCCGCTTCTTAAAATCCTGCATGTCTTTTTATGTTTTTATTTTTCAAATATTGTCAAAAAAAGTGACAAAAATTCCGTTTATCTACAAAAATCTATTATAGCCCAACGGCTTCGGTACATGCAATTGATAGATTTCAGAATGGAAAAATTCTTACAAATCAAAGTAACGAAAATGGCAGGACCCGGCCATTTTTATCTGACAGTCCCTTTAGCAAGTTTAACAAATGCACTTGTGATATTTGTTTTTGTCATCCGCCCGATGACTTCAAGACCGTCATCTTTGTCGCGGACGACCGGCACGGCATCGACCTGTTTATCGATGATCAATTCAGCCACGGCAATGACCGAATCGTCATTCCGACAGTAAGTAATATTAGGCATGCGCGACATAATGACACTGACCGGGACTTGATTCATGTCCTGTGAGCCGATCGCTGTACGGAGCAAGTCCTTTCGCGAGAGCACGCCCGAGAGCAATCCTTTCCCATTCACGACGAACAGTGACCCTACATCCTCCCTGAACATGTCGCAGACCGCGTCATAGGCCGATGAAGAGTCTTTCACGACGGCCGGAAAAGAGAGATAGTCCCTGACTTTCATTTTTTGTATCTGCTCGGAAAAAAGTGATGAGAGTGTCTGACCCGTATAGAAATAACCGACTCTCGGCCGGGCTTCCAGAAATCCAGCCATTGTCAGGATGGCCAGATCCGGGCGAAGGGTCGCCCGCGTGAGATTCAATTTTTCGGCAATTTGTTCCCCTGTGATGGGGGCGGACTGTCTGACTATTGCGATGATCCTCGTTTGCCGTCCGTTAAGTTCCATTTTTTCCCCTCTCCCCCAAAATTTATTGCCGTCGAACGCAACCTGTTCCATCCGGTAAAGCAAAGTGCCGTTATTCTTTCGGCCGGAGCCTGGACAGTTGCTCGATAAAGCGTCTGGCACGAAGCTTAATGCCTGTATTTCGTTCATAATAAGTATAAATAATGGATTCGATTTCGCCAATTGTTTCAGGTCTGACTGAAACACGGCCAATCCGTCCGATAGGAATTTTCTTAAACAGAGGAAACATTTTGGCTACGGCCGGGGTCATCGGTAGTGCATAAGGATCTGATGCTTCACATTTTTTGCACAGAAAACCGCCCCCGGAAATTGAAAACTTAAAAGGCGTCGTCCGCTCTCCGCAGCGAATGCAGTGATCTACTTCAGGATCAATGCCTGCAACCTTCATCATTTTGATTGAAAAAATTGCCGCAAGTACCGCTGGATCTGTTCCCTTTTCGATGAGCAGGAGCGTATCTCTGAGCAGTCTGAAGAGAGCAGGGAAGGGCTGCCCATCCTCAGTCAGCCGATCGGTAAGTTCAACAATCAGGGCCGCATAGCCGGTTTTTTCGATATCAGACATCATCGTCCGAAAAGGATTAATCGTTTCTGCCTGATATAACGAACCAAGGCCCCTGCCCTTATTAAAAAGACAGAGGCCATAGAAAAGCACATGGCTGACCGAAGAAAGTGTGCTTTTAGGCTTTTTCGCACCCCTTGCCATCAATCCGATTTTCCCGAATTCTGCAGTGTAAAGGGTGATGATTTTATTGTTTTCCCCATAGTCCGTTGTACGAATAATAACGCCATCAGCTTTGGTCATCAATATGATCACCCGGTTCCCGTTTCCTCAGCCCGATAAGCTTATCTTACCTTTTTCCTTGACATTCGCAGTGTTCCCCTCCGAACCCCGTTTTTTGTTTTCTTTTTCCATTTTTTTGATCAGAAGATAAGAATCGACACTGCCTGTCAGACAAAATATTTTCCAATCCAGATTCAGCATATTTTTCATCCTTCCCATTTATCTGCCTCATAACTAGCTTTTGCGAAATGGGTAGAATCATGAGAAGAAATGATTGTCAATCCGGGAAATTGCTCCCTTTTGTTGATTTTTTATGATTGGTCGCGGCTGATATAGCCGAAGTTTTTCAATTCCTCTTCCTTATCTCGCCAATTCTTGTCCACTTTTACCCAAAGCTCAAGAAATATTTTATCCCCGGTCAGCGCTTCAATTTCTTTCCGGGCAAGTGTCCCGATTTGCTTCAGCATGCTTCCGGCTTTACCAATAATAATACCCTTTTGTGATGAACGTTCAACCATGATCGTTGCCTGAATTTCGGCTTTCTTGTGCTTTTCATCAGTTTTCATCTGATCGATCACTACAGCAATCGAATGCGGCACTTCGTCGCGGGTCAGCTGAAGAATTTTTTCGCGGATCAATTCAGATATAATAAATCTTTCCGGATGATCCGTAACCTGGTCCTCCGGATAATATTTCGGTCCTTCCGGCAGATAGTCCCCGATTTGTTCAAGCAATGCAGAGACATTCTGCCCCTGAAGCGCCGACAAAGGGATAATCTCGGCAAAATCGTATAAGCTGCGGTAGCGGTCGATCAGCGGCAGCAGATCGTTCGGATGGACTTTGTCAATTTTATTGACAACAAGAAATGCGGGCGAATCCGTTTTTTTCAAAAAATCAATAATGAATTGATCACCTTTGCCGTATCCCTGTTCTGCATCAATAAGAAACAGGATAAGATCCACTTCGTTCAGTGTATCAAGGGCCATTGATGTCATAACTTCTCCAAGCCTGTGTTTAGGCTTGTGGATACCCGGAGTATCAATAAAAATAACCTGCTCCTTATCCGTTGTATAAATGCCGTGAATCTTATTGCGTGTGGTCTGTGCTTTATCGCTCATGATCGCAATTTTCTGGCCGAGGACACGATTCAACAATGTGGATTTCCCGACATTAGGTCGGCCGACAATCGCGGCAAACCCTGATTTAAATGTTTCGCTCATTGGCTCATATCCCCCGACAGAAACGCGCCCGGCAGCAGCTCAGCAACAGTTGTAATGAGGGTATCCCCAGATGTATTGGCAAGAATCACCCGCATATCAGGAGGACAAAGTTCGCTCATCACTTGCCGGCAGGCGCCGCATGGCGGAACAGGCCGCCCACTTGCCGCAATAACCGCCAGTGCCGCGTATTCTTTTTCATTTTCGGAAAAGGCCTTGAAGATGGCCGTTCGTTCCGCACAATTACAAACGGAGTATGCAGCGTTTTCAATATTGAATCCGGTAAAAACATTCCCGGATTTAGTCAGTAAAGCCGCTCCCACATGAAAATGAGAGTAGGGGACATATGCATTTTTCATCGCCTTTTCAGCCGCTTCGATTAATTGTCTGTCATTCATTGCATTCACCTTTTCATTTTGATAGCAGTGTCTCAATAATGATATAGACATAGATGACCGCAGCAATTACGGAAAACCACCATACGGCGGCAGCCGCTGCATCCTTTGCTGCTTTTGCCATCGGGTGGCGTTCACGAGTCACGAGATCAACTACCCGTTCCACTGCTGTATTCATTAATTCCAGACTGATCACGCCGCCGATCAGTATGATCACGATCATCATGTCCGTCGCAGATATATGGACAGCCAGTGAGAAAGCGACCACGATAACTGCGGCAGCAAGCTGGATATGTATGTTGCGTTCCTGGCAAAATGCCAGCCAGAATCCCGATATCGCGTCTCTGAAACTTTTTGACAGGCTTTTATGCCGCCGCTTTTCGATCTGATACTTTGCCATTGTCAGTTCCTGTTTAATCCGAATGTGGACAGAATTTTTTCCTGCAGGCCAAACATTTCTTTTTCCTCTGTCTCGGAGGTATGATCATATCCGAGTAAATGGAGAAGGCCGTGAACGACAAGAAAGCCCAGTTCGCGCTCAAACGAGTGTCCATAAGCTGCTGCCTGCTCTCTGGCTTTATCAATTGAGACAATGATGTCCCCCAACACCCGCGGTTCGCCCTCTTCAGGCAGGATTGGCACTTCGTCATCAGCTATTTCTTCCAGTGCAAAGGAAATGACATCTGTCGGACGATCGATTCCCCGATACTCCCGATTGATTTCCTGAATGCGTGGATTGCCGACAAAAGTTAGCGAACACTCGACTTCACCCGTCAACTGCAGCAGATCGGCTGCGTGATCAATCAGGCGGATTATCCATTGCTGCTGTTCTTCACTGATTTTCTCTGTATCATCATGCATATCAATCGTCATCGTCATTTTCCGCTCACCTTTTTCACTTTTAAATCTTTCGGATATTCTATTCGTGAATGATAAACACCGCGAAGTGTTTCGTCAATAGATTTTTCAACGATTTTCAATTCCTTAAGCGTTACGTCACAGTCATCGAATTGTCCGTCGCTCAACCGGTCATTGAATATGCTCTTGACCAGATTTTGCACCTTGACGGGTGTCGGTTTTTTCATGGAGCGGACGGCCGCTTCTATGCTGTCCGCCAATTCAACTACCGCACCCTCCTTTGTCTGGACCTTTGGGCCTGGGTATCGAAATTCACTTTCAGGGACGGGCTGATCACTCAGTTCCTGTGCCTTGACATAAAAGTAGCGCAGCAGAGTCGTTCCATGGTGCTGTTCCGCGATATCAATAATTTCTTTCGGCATGTGGTGCTGCCGAAGAATATCCGCCCCATCGTAAGGATGAGAAAAAATAATGGTCCGGCTCAGCTGCGGTGAAATTTTTTCATGAGGATTGACACCATCCAGCTGGTTTTCAACAAAGAATTTTGGACGTTTGGTTTTTCCAATATCATGGTAATATGCAGCAACTCGCGCCAGAAGGCCGTTTGCCCCTATCGCTTCACATGCCCTCTCTGCAAGATTGGCTACCATCACACTGTGATGATAAGTTCCTGGAGCCTCAATTAATATTTTCCGCAGCAAAGGCTGACTCGGATTTGAAAGTTCAAGCAACCGGATCGGCGAAAGAATCCGAAATCCCGTTTCAAACAGGGGCATAAGCCCGTTCGCAAAAATAACTGAAAGAAAACCGGATAAAAAAGCAAAGATCAGCATCGTTCCGGTACCGACGAGTGAGAGTGGAGTATTCTGAAGCATCAAAAGTGCTAAAAGAATCATGATATTGACCAATGCCACAATCCCGCCGGTCTGAAAAATCTTCGGACGCACCTGACGTTTGCGCAGCACCAAGGCTCCCGCTAGGCAAGAGAAAAGTAAATAGATCGCCGTCGGTGCATCGAATATTGCTGCCCTCGTACTGCTGCCGAAAATTACGCTGCCGATCAGCGACAGAAGCACTCCGGTAACAACGGCCGTTCTCTCACTCAGAAGCATCCGAATCAGCAATGGGGCTACTGCAATCGGAATGATGTCGCTTAATCCGGAAACCTGCGTCAGCCTGAGATAGCTGCAAATTTTAATGATCACTGTGGCCCCTAGAAAAATCAAAGCGTAGATATACAAGTATTTCAGTGAATATTTCTGATGCTGCGCTTTAAACCGGTAATACTCAAACCAGAAAACGAGCGTGATGAATCCGGTAAAAAGAAAGAGGCCGATAAATGGCACAATATTAAAGTGGTCATCCAAAAGCCCGACCAGTTTAAGCTGCCGAATCATATCGCTCGTCACCAGTTCGCCTTTTCTGACGATGACTTCTCCCTGATGGATCGTGACATTGTCCACATTATTGGCGGCATCCTGCTTATTCTGTCGGGTCGCGGTGGCATCGAAAGTGTAATTAGCCGTGATATAATTGCGGAGCACAACATTGAGTGCGCTCCGCATCTCATCGTTCAGGACAGAGGAGGGCAGTGAAGCTGAAGCTTTATTCTGGACACGTTCCAGATCATTCCATCCGACCTTGCCGCTCATCGCCTCATAGATACTTGTGCTTGTAATGTCTTCTGCGATCTGAAAGTCTCTGTCTGAAGCCATGAGCAGTGTTTTCAGGGTTTCGTCGGGAAGCTTAGAATCAGGTGCGCTGGATAGCCCGGCATTTATTTTACCGATGGCAGTTTTCAAGTCGGCTTGTGAAGAGCTCCCGCTGATTTTAAGCTGTTTTTTTACAGAGGAAATAGTATCAAACAGATCCCCTACTTTTTCAACCTGTATTAATCCGAGATTTTTATTGTATACGTAAGCAGAAGGTGTTGCGCCCATGGCATCCTGCTTTTTTACCTCGGTTGCCTGCGTGTCTACGGCGTCAATCGGCGACTGGATGTCACTGGATGCTATTTCATGGAGCCGTACATCGAGATTTTTAGGAAGGACAGTGCCGATCATCAGCACATAAAGAACGGCACCGACGATGACAATAATACCCCAGTCGGCGACATATCTGACAAAGAACGCCTTCAGTTTGTTTCTAAAACGATTCCATGGTGCCATTGCGTGCCTCCGCAAAATTAAGCGTTTTAACCGCCGCCGATTATTATTGAAAAAACGGAGAAGAGATAAACCGCCTGTGCTCAGTCTCCATATGCCTCGATAATTTTCTGGACAAGCGGATGGCGGACAATATCAGCGCTTTGCAACTCAATAAAAGCAATTCCGGGGACGTTAATCAGTAATTCCCTCGCAGTCTTCAGCCCTGATTTTTTCCCTTTGGGTAGATCAACCTGTGTCACGTCACCTGTAATAATCATCTTTGAACCAAAGCCTAAACGGGTCAAAAACATTTTCATTTGCTCCTGGGTCGTGTTCTGAGCTTCATCAAGAATCACATAGGCATCTTCCAGGGTCCGTCCCCGCATATAGGCAAGCGGTGCAATTTCAATTGTGCCACGTTCCAGCAAACGCAAGGTATGTTCCGCACCCAGCACATCATGAAGCGCATCGTACAGCGGCCGAAGATATGGATCGACTTTTTCCTTAAGATCCCCGGGCAGGAAACCGAGATTTTCGCCGGCTTCAACAGCAGGTCTCGTCAGGATGAGACGCTTGATTCTGCCCGCTTTAAGCGCGGTAACGGCCATGACCACTGCCAGATAAGTTTTACCGGTTCCTGCAGGCCCAATGGCAAAAACCATGTCCTGCGTCTTCATCGCTTCCACATACCTTCGCTGCCCGAGTGTTTTGACGCGGATGGGCTTTCCCTTGGCATTTGTTGTTATTTCTGTTTCATAAAGGTTCCCGAAAAGATCAAGCTGACCGTTTGCCGCCATCTTCAAAGCATAGACAGCATCGCGCTCAGTTATCGAAATACCGCGCCTTATCAGTTGAAGTAAGGCGCGCAGTATTTCCTCAACCCGCCGTACATCATCTTCATTTTCAGTGGAAACACTGACGGCCCCACCCCGCGTTACTATGGAAATGCCCAGAGTCTTTTCAATAATTTTCAGATTAGCATCCCCCGGGCCGAAAAGCATGATTGCTTCGTTTGCATTATCCCAGTCGATTGCAACTGTATATAAATGGCGTTCTGGCAAGCTCTATATATCCCCCTCAACAGCAGTTCACGTTTCTCTCATTTTACCATATGTGAACGTTTGAATTCCAATCTGATTTGTGGAGAGCCCACCACGAACCCTTCTGAAAGAAAAGAGGCCCTTTTTTTCATGAAAAAATTCACTGGCCTGCATTTTGTTTATTATTCAATTTTCGCTTCTCCTGGGCAATGTCAATGGCCTGGGGCTGGGCAATGTCTTCATACACAACCTGGCGGCTGTGGACAATCAGTTTGCCTTTCTCAATCGTCTTGCTTTCAATCGTTGAGGAAACAATCTTAGCATCTTCCGAAAGACTGTGCAGCAATTTCTGTTCAGTTGCTTTTTCTGCTTCTGCCAGAGCTTCTTTCTCTGTCAGGTTCCGAACGGACAGCTTCTTTTCTCTGAACTGTATCTGTACATAAGATATCGGCAAGTCCCAGATAAGAAAACGGATCGGCTTGCGCACTGTCTCTTTATCAAACTCCCGATAAGGGTGCTGATTGAATCCCCATAACGGCAAAATCAGCCCGCCTAATTGAAGGCGGTGCATCCGGAATAAATGTCCAGTATAAAGCGTGTAGCGGCTCTTCAAGGGCAGAACTGCCTCTGACTGATACCATGTTTCCCCGATCACTTTTCCCTTGGCTGATACAAAGCGCGGTTCTTGCTCGTTTCCTATAGTTCCGAGTACCAGCAACTGACCGCGCTTGACAAACTGATTGCTTTCGACAACAGGTTGTCCGGTTTCAACGAACAGATGATGGATAACAGCCTGTTTCGAAGCGATCAGATTTCTTGGCCCGGTCGGTTTGACTTCCTTAGGGTATTTTTTTTGAACGACATCGATTTTATAAGTGGTTCCTTCCTGTGAGACCCCAATCCAGGTCACTTCATTCAGCCTTGCCGACAATAGGCTTTCCAGCTGGCCTGAATCCGGAACGAAAAAGTCCAGCGACCCTACATAAAGATGTTCTTTTATCAATATAGAGCGGATTTGTTCTTCAAGTTTCGGATCTGCACCCTTGACCTGGATTGCCCAAACCATGTTTGATAATACAAGCAGGATGGCGATAAAAAGAACCAGGCCCGCTGCAACGCCGAGCCTCGTTTTCATCTTCCGAACATAAAATGGAATGCCCTTCTTCTCCAATATTCTTATGCTGCAACCGCTCTTCCGCAGCAAAGGTTTCAAAAGTTCCGGCTCTACAAGTGTCAGGAAGCAGACAATAGTGCTCCGATTTTTTCGTTTCACATGCCAAAAACGGATGCCCGCTCCTGTGCAGAGTGAGAGAAATTTTTCAGGCGTTTTGCCCGTAATCTCTGCCTTCAGATAACCTCCGGCCTGTCCTATCCAGTGCCTCAATCTGAATCCCCTCCTTTCTCAGTCACCCGCAATAAAACTGATGCCTGTAATTAATCCCTCCAGGTTAATTTCCTTTTCAAGGATCGCTTCCAGAACAAACGATTCACCCGTGACCCGGAGATTGCCCAATTGGGTCGCCAGAATCAGCTCATTTTCCGAGAATGCGATAATTCCCTGATGATTTTCAATTGAAAGCCGGGACCGGCCGATCAGTGTGATTCTGGGCACGCCTGTGATAATATCTTCCGGGATATCAGAGACCTCCGAAAACCACTTTTTAAATCCGGCCGGCCGCTTTATCTTCATGTCTTCCACCTCAATAAACCTTATGTATTAAAAAAGCTGCATAGCACTTCAATTAAAGAATGACTGCCTGTAAAACGGATTTATCCTTCTCAATCAACAAACTTTTCCCAATTTCATTGCACTTACTTTTTTCATCTTCAAGATAATCCGCAGAACGCAAAAAAACCGCAGTGTTCAACTGCGGGATACTAAAATCGTAGTTATATCTTTCATTTTCTGTTTCTGTTAAAGTAGGGATGCGGCTCGACTGCTCTCGGCTTTCCAATACATTCAGAGAAAATAAAAGCCTGTCTCGCCGCATGGCGATTATTCATCCATTCTGGCCGGTTATGACGAACCGCCGGCTCGAGCGAAGTGATGACCTGCCCCGATACCAAAGGCGATCCGCCCGCTGTCCGTGAAGACTGATCTACCGCTTTCCGGTAGCGTTTCATTATATCGCTCTCTCCCGAAGCATCCTTCGCTGCCGGCTTCAGAACAGGGCCGGGCTGTACGTCAGGTTGGCGCTCTCCGGCAGATTGGTCATCTGCAGTCTGTCCGCCTGTCGGAACGGATCGTGCACGGCGCTGCTCACGTCTTTTTCTCTCTTGCCTATTTTGGTTTTCAACAGACCTTGATATAAAAAAGATAAAAGCGATTACGGCGATAATAATGCCAATACTCATTGTATGGACACATCCCTTCTCCCAGCTTCCGCCTTACTTTACTTATATTCGTCCCCGGAAGAATTGTCGTTGCCGCTGCTGTTGTTTCCGAACGAATGGCGCATTTCGGTATCGGCTTTGATATTATTGTAGTTCATATAGTCCATAACCCCAAGCTTGCCCTCTTTAAGTGCCGCAGCCATCGCAAGCGGCACTTCGGATTCTGCTTCAACAACCTTGGCACGCATTTCTTCGACACGTGCCCGCATTTCCTGCTCGCTTGCAACCGCCATAGCGCGCCGTTCTTCGGCTTTGGCCTGTGCAATATTTTTATCCGCCTCGGCCTGCTCAGTCTGCAGAAAAGCACCGATGTTTTTGCCGACATCTACATCTGCAATATCGATCGAAAGAATTTCAAACGCAGTCCCTGCATCAAGACCCTTCTCAAGCACTGTCTTCGAAATCGTGTCCGGATTTTTCAAAACATCCTTATGGGTATGGGAAGCACCGATTGTACTGACAACCCCCTCGCCAACACGGGCCAGAACCGTTTCCTCGCCGGCACCGCCGACCAGCCTGTCAATATTTGCCCGAACTGTGATCCTCGCTTTGACTTTCACTTCGATTCCGTTGATCGCGACACCGGCAATATAGGGTGTCTCGATAACTTTTGGATTCACACTCATCTGGACAGCCTCAAGCACATTGCGGCCGGCAAGATCAATAGCGGCTGCCCGCTCGAAGGTCAGTTCGATATTCGCGCGATGTGCCGCAATCAGTGCATTGACGACACGATCCACGTTACCGCCGGCAAGATAATGGCTTTCCAGCTGATTCGTATGGATATCAAGCCCCGCTTTTGTTGCTTTAATCAGCGGATCGATGACCCGGCGGGGAACAACCCTGCGCAGCCTCATGCCGATTAGTGTGAAAATACTGATCCGAACTCCAGAAGACAATGCTGAAATCCAGAGCATAACCGGTACAAAAGTAAAAAGAACTACGATTACGATAATAACGAGCGCAGCAATAATTAGAATACTGACTGTTGAAGCATCCATCAAGTGACCCATCCCCTTTTGCCTGTTTGCCTGAAAGTAGCCGGATATTCTGATTACGGAATCCGGCGGAAAAAGTTTCATATTAAAAAACAAAGCTCCGTTTGCAATCAGCACAAACAGAGCTCTTTCATCAACTTAATTTACTTCGCACGAGACGATTGACCAAACTGCCGTCAGCCCGGCCTTTAAGTTTCGGCATAATCACTTTCATGATTTTACCGATATCAGCCTTTGAGCCGGCACCAACCTCCGAAATTGTTTCATCTATGATGGATTTTATATCCTCTTCAGACAACTGTTCAGGCATATAAGTTTGAACAATAGCAATTTCATTGCTGACTTCTTCGACAAGATCCTGTCTGCCCGCATTCTCAAACTCTTGGAGGGAGTCTTTTCTCTGCTTAAGTTCACGTGACAGAACCGCCAGCACCTCATCTTCGGACAATTCTTTCATTTTTTTGATCGACTCGTTCTGAAGCGCTGTTTTGATCATACGGATGACGGAGAGACGCACCTTGTCTCTTGCTTTCATCGCTTGTTTCATGTCGCTATTCAGACGATCAACAAGGCTCATGTACCAAAACTCCTTCTCAGAATCTGCGACGATTTTTTTTACGTGCAGCCTCAGATTTTTTCTTCCTTTTGACACTCGGTTTCTCGTAATTTCTCC
Source organism: Sporolactobacillus pectinivorans (assembly GCF_002802965.1). Taxonomy (NCBI): domain Bacteria; kingdom Bacillati; phylum Bacillota; class Bacilli; order Caryophanales; family Sporolactobacillaceae; genus Sporolactobacillus; species Sporolactobacillus pectinivorans. The sequence goes on from NZ_NXGA01000001.1 coordinate 2,925,976, forward strand.
GTTTCTTTACTTCAGCTAAAGTGCCGGACTTCGAAACCGAACGTTTGAAGCGCCTCAGGGCATCTTCAATCGATTCATTCTTCCTGACCCTTGTCTCAACCATCTATGTTTCCCTCCCTCCAAAAACGAAAGCAACTTAAAATGACATACTTTTACATGTCACTTGCCATTATAAACGATAAAAAACAATTTATCAAATTAAAGAAAGCGTTTTTCCAAACCAGATAGCTTGCAAAAGTCCTAGTAAGTTTAGCAATCTTCTAAAATGCTGCCTTTTTCTGTCATGATTTGGACATGTACCTCATACAATAGGACGAGGTGATTAAGTTGGATCAGCAGGTTATTGCCTTTATTCTCTATATTCTTCTTTTCTTGCTGGGAATGGGCGTGATGACCGGTTCAATGCATCGCCTCGCCGGCCGGAGGATGAAGGATACACTTAAGAGAGCAGCCGATACACCGTTGAAAGGGCTCACTTTGGGTACATTGGCATCGATGCTCCTGCAAAGCAGTTCGGCCGTGACCATTATTACAGTGGGTTTGATCGGCGCGCGTGCTATGAGCTTTTCACAAAGTGTAGGCATCATCCTCGGTGCCAACATCGGAACAACTGTGACTGGTGAAATTGCCGCCCTTCCCATAGGATCGCTGCACTATTTTTTTTTCGGAATCGGTTTTATTCTGATGTGCCTGCCCGTCCGGAATAGTTTTTCTGTCGGATCCTTTTTTTTCGGGATTGGTTGTCTGTTCGCTTCGATGGCTGGTTTCAGTTCGCTGGCTGAGCCGCTCGCTGCCTCACCGTTTATCCGCGATCTGCTTGTCGATGCAAATGGCAGCCTGTTCTACGCCGTGATCGTCGGCACATTGTTTTCAGCAATCATTCAGTCAAGCTCGGCGACAATGCTCGTATGCATGGGATTTCTCGATCACAATATTCTGTCACTGCCTGCTGCGATCGCAATCATGTTCGGTTCAAATATTGGCACGTGCCTGACCACTTATATTGCCAGTATGGGGACAGGCCGTGAAGGAAGATGGACGGCTTACACTCATATTCTGTTTAACGTCTTGAGCGTCGTTATCTTTTTCCCTTTTATCCATCCGCTGGCCGAATTATCAATGATGATTGCCGGAAACGGAAAGACGGCTCTGGCGCACACATCAGTTGTTTTTAATTTAATTACTGCATTTCTTGCCATTCCGCTCGTCGGTCCCTATGGACGCTGGGTCGAAAAAAAGAAGCTCTGAAACAAGTTAAAGTTAAACGGCCTCAATAGGTTGTCGCAGGCTGCTCCCCTTCATCAAGAATTCGTACAAACTGTCCTTCATTGATCGGGTAACCAGTGTCGGATATCTTGACACGAACCATTTTTCCAACAATATTGCGGGACGGATAGCGGAATTTCACTTTTAAGTAATTATCTGAGAAACCAACATAATAGTCGTCAGGGTCATGGTGGTTAAGCGGTTCTTCAGGAATGACTTCAAGCATCTGATCCCGGTATTTTGACGCATATTCAGCAGACAGCCTATCCGACAGAGCAATCAGCCTCGCCACACGTTCGTGCTTCACTTCTTCAGGCACCTGATCCGGCATCTTAGCGGCCGGTGTGCCGGTCCTCTGGGAATATGGAAACACATGCAGTTCTGAAAAATGAAGATCACGTATAAAATCATACGTTTCCTGAAATTCTTTTTCAGTTTCCCCAGGGAATCCGACAATGACGTCCGAAGTCAGTGCGAAATCAGGCAGCGCTTTTTTCAGGCTGGCTATTTTATCAGCAAAAAAAGCCGTTGTATACTTACGGTGCATTCTTTGCAGCACTCCGTTCGAACCGGACTGGAGCGGAATATGCAGATGGCGGGCAATGACGTGCGAACGATTGATGACATCCACTACTTCATCCGTAATCTGGCTTGCTTCAATGGACGAAATGCGGATTCTTTTCAGTCCGCTGACTTTTTCCTCCAGATCGGTGAGCAGTCTGGCGAAACTATAGTTTTCCATGTCTTCACCGTAACCGGCGGTATGGATTCCGGTCAGGACAATTTCCTTATAGCCTGCATCGACAAGCTGCCGGGCCTGACGGATGACGTTTTCAGGTTTTCTTGAACGGAGAAGGCCGCGTGCCCATGGAATCACACAAAATGTGCAAAAATTATTACAGCCCTCCTGAATTTTCAGCGATGCCCGCGTCCGATCTGTGAACGATGGCACATCAAGTTCTTCATAGACTTTAGCTTTCATAATGTCACTGACGCCATTGATTGGCTCGCGTTCTTTTCTGTACTGGTCAACATAGCCGAGCAGGCGATCCCGGTCCTGCGTCCCGACGACAATATCCACACCGGGAATAGACATGACTTCAGCAGGGGAAGTCTGTGCGTAGCAGCCTGTGACACAAATGACAGCGTCCGGATTGCTGCGTATTGCCTTTCGGATCACCTGACGGCTTTTCTGATCACCTGTATTAGTCACCGTACACGTATTGATCACATAAACATCGGCAGTTCTATCAAAATCTCTCCGTTCGTAACCCTGCTTGCTGAATAACTGCCAGATCGCTTCCGTTTCGTAGTGATTGACCTTGCATCCAAGCGTATGAAATGCAACTGAAGGCATTTTTAGTATTCCACCTCACCATTTAATAGTTCAAATTGATAGGAAACAGCTGAAAGCATATAAAGCGGCGCTGTTTCAGTTCTCATAATCCGTGGGCCAAGCCCGCACAGCTGAAACCCATTCTCTTCAAAACATGCGGCTTCTTTCGGGGTCAGTCCTCCCTCGGGGCCAATGACGGCAAGCAGGCTGTCCCCCATTTTCATCTGTTTCAAAAGAGAAGGGAGTGCGGAAACCTGTCCTTTTTTTGCTGTTTCCTCATAGGCTACCGCTTTGAATGTAAAAGTTTCACCAATACTAAGGAGCTGATCCAGATTTACGGGCTCCATAATTTCAGGAATAAAAAGCCGATGTGACTGCTCGGCTGCTTCCTTGGCAATCTTTTTAAGGCGGAGACACTTCTTCTCAATCCTGTCCTTCTGCCAGACGGCCACTGAACGTTCTGCATAAAAGGGGATAAAAGCAGCTGCACCGCACTCGGTACCTTTGCGGACAATCGTATCAAATTTCTCCCCCTTGGGCATGCCTTGGACGATGACGACTTTAACCGGCAGCTCAGGATCCGATTGCAGCCTCGATTGTACTGTAGCTACAACGTTTGATCCTTCAAATTTTTCAATTTTACAAAGAAAAGCTTCACCTTTGTCATTTGCGCAAATAATTGGGTCTGAAACATTCATACGCATGACGCGCGTAATATGTTTGGCGTCTTCACCTGACAGAAGCACATGATTACCGTTAAACCGGGCTTCAGGAACAAAGTATTGCTGCATCGTCAGGATACTTTCCGGGCAACAAGAGCCACCCAGTCCCCTTTTTTCTTTTCGTCAATGATGCGAAACCCCGTGGCGGAAAGTGTCTTCCAGACCTGATTCCGCTTAGTGTTGATGATGCCTGATACAATCAGCACTCCATCTGCATTCAACTTAGAAGCCGCCCCCTCTTCAGCCAGACGGATAACCAGTTCGGCCAAAAGATTGCCTACAATAAGATCAAATCCGGGTTCAATACGGTCCGCCAGATTATTCTGGCGGACGCTGACAATATCCTGGACTTTATTCAATTTAATGTTCAGCCGCGATGACTGGACAGCAACCTGGTCCAAATCGACCGCAAGCACGTTTTTGGCACCCAGTTTTGCGGCGGCTATGGACAACACCCCGGTACCTGTACCAACATCGAGTACTTTAGCGTCTGGTGTCATATATTTTTCCAGAGCCTCGATGCAAAGGACAGTCGTGGGATGCGTCCCGGTGCCAAACGCCATGCCTGGATCGAGCTCAATAAGCTCTCGCTGACTTCTGTCAGATCGATAGTCGATCCATGTCGGCGTAATTGTAAACCGGCTTCCGACATCTACCGGTCTATAATATTTTTTCCAGGCCGTTGCCCATTCTTCTTCATTGTGTTCACTGAAGGTCAGAAGATTTTCACCCGGATCAATGTCATAAAGCAGTAAATTGTTAAGGGATTGCTTGATTTCCTCAACCGTTTCACCGAGAAAACTGTTCACCGGCAAATACGCTTTGACATTAACCCCTTCCGCTGGAAAATCATTCGGGTCAAGATCAAACACAGTTCCATTGTCCGCAGACTGATCTTTTTGAAAATCCTGCGAATCTTCGATGACAACGCCGCCCGCACCGGCTTCATAAAGAATGCCTGTCACCGGCTCGATGGCCTCTTCGGTTGTATGAATACATATTTCCGACCACTTCATGCGCTTGGCTCCGTTCGCTGAATTGATAGTTTATAAGGTGTTCAAGATTAGTCTGCCTTAAAGACTTTTTTCTTCATTTTGTCAAAAATACTTTCATTGTCTTTGCCCGTCGTACCTGTACCAAGGGTTTCTAGTTTTCTGAGCAGAGTCTTCTCCTCCTCGCTCAGATGCTTCGGAGTAACAACCCTGACGCGGACGTGCTCATCGCCCTGACCGTATCCCCTAACGTTCTTAATCCCTTTTCCTTTCAGCCGGAAGTTGGTTCCAGTCTGAGTTCCGGCCGGAATACGAAGTTTAACCTTGCCGTAAAGTGTCGGCACTTCTATTTCATCGCCCAGTGCGACCTGCACGAAGCTCAGTGGCACTTCAAGATATACGTTCTCTCCATCCCGTTTGAAAATTTTATGAGGTTTGACATTGAAAACAATATAAAGATCTCCTGCCGGTCCCCCGTTAGTACCCGCTTCTCCCTGGCTGGACAACCGGATCTGCTGACCGTCGTCGATGCCTGCCGGGATTTTAACTTCAATTTTTCTGTTAACCTTAACTTTTCCTTTTCCCCCGCAGGCACGGCACGGATCCTTGACAATTTTACCGGTACCCTGGCAATAAGGGCATACCCTGCGATTGACAATCCGGCCAAAAGGCGTATTCTGCTCCGTATTCAGCTGCCCTGTCCCGTGGCAATGCGAACAGGACTCAGGCTTTGTCCCGGGCTTTGCTCCGGTCCCGTGACAGTTGGAGCAGGTTTCTTCTTTCGGCACGCGAATTTCTGTTGTTTTCCCAAAAGCTGCTTCTTCAAAAGTTATGGACATCTCATATTGAAGATCTGCGCCCTGCTTTGGCGCATTAGGATTGCGCCTCCTGCTTCCACCATTAAATATTTGATCAAAAATATCGCCGAAACCGCCGAAGTCTCCACCACCGCCGAAGCCCTGTCCACCAAAGCCGCCGAAACCGCCTTGCTGTTCATTCGGATCGGCTTCACCGAACTGATCGTATTGTGCACGCTTTTGCGGATCGCTCAGCACTTCATACGCCTTTGTCGCTTCTTTAAATTTTTCCGGCGCATCAGCACTTTTATTAACATCGGGATGATATTTTCTCGCCAGTTGCCTGAAAGCTTTCTTGATATCATCCTTCGAAGCATCTTTGCTGACTCCAAGGATTTCATAATAATCCCGTTTACTCATCAAAACCACTCCCGAATTGACTTCACATTAAATTAAATCATACCATCTGTACAGACAATTAAGCAAGAAAAAGCCAAAGCCAAGACGCTCGTCTGACTTCGGCTTTTCCTGAACCGATACTAATAACTTATGCCTGCTTATTTCTTCTTGTTTTTGTCGTCGTCACTAACTTCGTGATAATCCGCATCGACAACGTTGTCGTCCTTCTTGCCAGAACCATTGCTGTCCGCGTTGCCGGCACCTTGGGCATTCTGTCCATTCTGGGCAGCCTGCTGATACAATTTTACAGAAAGCTGCTGAACAACTTCATTGAGTTCATCCTTTGCCTTCTTAATTGCATCGACGTCTTTGCCTTCAAGAGCTTTTTTCAGCTTGTCTTTGGCATCGTTTGCTTTCGCTTTTTCCGAAGCGTCAACTTTGTCGCCAAGGTCTTTCAGCGTTTTTTCTGTGGCAAAAATCAGCTGATCGGATTCGTTTTTGAGATCGACTTCTTCCTTGCGTTTTTTGTCAGCTTCAGCATTGGCCTCGGCGTCTTTAACCATCTTGTCGATTTCTGAATCACTCAGTCCTGAGGACGACTTAATCGTTATCGACTGTTCCTTATTCGTTCCCTTATCTTTCGCCTTGACATTAACAATGCCGTTTGCGTCGATTTCAAATGAAACTTCAATCTGCGGAATGCCGCGCGGAGCCGGCGGAATATCTGTCAGCTGAAAACGGCCCAGTGTCTTGTTATCCGCAGCCATCTGCCGCTCGCCCTGCAGCACATGGATATCAACGGCTGTCTGATTGTCAGCTGCTGTTGAGAATACCTGCGACTTGCTCGTCGGTATTGTTGTGTTGCGATCAATCAGTTTCGTGAATACACCGCCCATGGTTTCAATGCCAAGCGACAGCGGCGTAACATCAAGAAGCACGACATCCTTGACGTCGCCCGTCAGCACACCGCCCTGGATGGCTGCTCCGACTGCGACGACTTCGTCCGGATTGACGCCCTTGCTCGGTTCCTTACCCGTCAGATTTTTAATGGCAGTCTGAACTGCCGGGATCCGTGTCGATCCTCCGACAAGAATAATTTTGTCGATATCGTCCATCGTCATGTCAGCATCAGACAGTGCCTGACGGACAGGCCCCATCGTTGATTCAACAAGGTCGGCAGTCAGTTCGTCAAACTTTGCGCGGGTAAGCGTTGTTTCCAGATGTTTCGGGCCCGTGGCATCTGCCGATATAAAAGGCAGCGATATCTGAGCCTGAGTGACACCGGACAATTCTTTCTTTGCTTTTTCAGCGGCATCCTTCAGACGCTGCAAAGCCATCTTATCGCCGGAAAGATCAATTCCGGTTTCATTTTTGAATTGTTCGATCAGGTAATTGATGATTCTCTGATCGAAGTCATCGCCGCCCAGACGGTTGTTGCCTGCTGTCGCTTTAACTTCAAAGATGCCATCGCCAAGATCCAGAATCGATACATCGAAAGTACCGCCGCCAAGGTCAAAAACGAGAATCGTCTGATCTCCTTCTTTGTCCAGTCCATAGGCAAGCGAGGAAGCTGTCGGTTCATTAATAATTCTCAGAACGTCAAGCCCGGCAATTTTTCCCGCGTCTTTCGTTGCCTGGCGCTGGCCATCATTAAAATAAGCCGGAACCGTAATAACCGCTTTGTCAACCTTCTCACCCAGATAAGCTTCAGCATCCGATTTCAGTTTCTGTAAAATGATCGCTGAAATTTCCTGTGGTGTATATTTCTTTCCCTCGATTTCTACCTTATAATCGGAGCCCATATGCCTCTTGATTGAAAGCACAACATTAGGGTTCGTAACAGCCTGGCGTTTTGCAACTTCGCCAACCTGGCGTTCCCCATTTTTGAATGCAACGGCTGAAGGGGTGGTACGGCCGCCTTCAGGGTTAGGGATAACAACCGGTTCCCCACCTTCCATGACTGCCACGCAAGAATTTGTCGTGCCCAAATCAATACCGATAATTTTGCTCATGATCTTTTCCTCCTGATAATATTTAGAAACAAAAGTGATGGATGGTTTATCCCTTATTTGCTGACCTTAACCATTGCCGGGCGGAGCACCCGCCCATTCAATGTGTAGCCGGCCTGGAGCACCTGAATAACTACTCCGGATTCATGTTCATTGCTTTCTTCCTGCATCACCGCCTGATGGATATTGGGATCAAACGGTTTGCCAAGAGAATCAATTTCTTCCACACCTTCTTTTTTCAGTGCGGCTTCCAGCTTTGACAAAATCATCTCCATGCCCTTCTTCAAAGCGACACCGTCTTCAGAAGCGATGTCGACAGCCAAAGCACGTTTGAAATTATCCAAGGTTTCAAGCAGATCCGTGACCAGATCCTGAGCACGGTACTTCCTCTCATCGGCCTTTTCTTTGTTCGTGCGTTTCCGAAAGTTATCAAAGTCTGCCTGAGTTCTCAACCAACGGTTATTCAGATCCTGTCCGCTTTTTTTCAATGTCTCAATTTCAGAGGCCTGAGCAGCAATCCTTTTTTTCAGCTCATCACTTTTTTCCACATCCGACTGATTTTCCGCCTTCTTAGAATCATGCTGCTCTTGATTAGCTTTTTCTTCTTTGTCCTTTTCTGATTCTGGAGCATCAGAATTTTTCTGTACAGACGGATCTTTCATTTCTTCTTTTTTTTCATTAATTTCTTCGTCCATTTGTTTTGCCATAGGCTCACCTCCTGTATATATGCGACTGCTGCCGGAACATTAGTGAATGATTCAGACCTGTCCGGCCATTTTTTCATTTATTATTTTCTTTCCTGTCGCTCAGTGATTTCGTTAAAAGTTTCGAAAGAACATCGATCAATGTGATCACACGCGGGTAAGCCATTCTTTTCGGACCGATCACTGCAACCGTCCCTAAATGCTCACCGTCAGCTGAATAAGTCGTGGTGATCAGACTGCAGTCTTCAATACCATTCAGCTTGTTTTCTTTGCCGATCCGGATATGAAGTCCGCCGGATGGTATATTCATCAGTTCATGAACCAGATCTTTTCCTTCAAAAACATTCAGCAGAGAAATGACTTTGTCGATATCCTGAAATTCAGGTTGTGAAAGAATGTTGTTTTTCCCGCTGTAAAAGATCTGTTCCGGATCATTAATCGCAAGGCCATCCTTCAGAAGCGCCATGATATGCTCATAATCGCTGATATTTTTGCGAAGCACATTTCTAACCTCAGCGTTTAATCTGCTCTGCAGCTGATACAGAGACACATTATTCAACTTGTCATTAAGAATGTTGACGATTTTCTCGATATCCTCCGCCCTGATTTCATCCGGAAAAGAGACGACACGATTTTCAACGTGTCCTGTATCTGTAACGATGATCAGTACACCCTGGCTCTCCGAGAGCTTGACCAGCTGAATATGCTTGAGTTTCATCTCCAGCAGCTCAGGGCCCAGCATGATCGCCGTATAGCTGCTGAACTCTGACAAAAGTTCGGCCGTTACGCGGATCAGTTCTTCATTTTCCGAAAACTTCCGCCGGTACGCGTCACGGATATTATCCATTTCCAAATCAGTCAGCATTGCCGGAGAAAGCAGATGATCCACGTAAAACCGGTAACCCTTTTCTGAAGGCACCCGTCCGGAAGACAGATGTGTCTTTTCAAGATAACCCATCTCTTCCAAATCCGCCAATTCATTACGGATCGTCGCCGGACTGTAATGAACATCGTCACGTTTTGATATAGAACGGGACCCGACGGGTTCGGCAGAGACAATATAGTCATTAACAAGGAGCTGCAGCAAAAAAAGCTGGCGTTCCGTCAACATCTCTATCACCTCTGTTAGCACTCTCATTAACCGAGTGCTAATTCTACATTAAAATTTACCAACTTCCCGCCTATTTGTCAAATGGTTAAGGCAATAAAAACGCTTCAAAAACATTATTTCCTAAAAAAGTCCCTTTCGTAGATAATGCGATGTGATCACCCCGCTCAACCAAAAGCCCTTCAGACTTCAACCGATCAAGCTGAGCGCCATATATTGCTTTAATCGGGCGGCCGAACTTTTTTAGAAAATGTGCCTGACTGACTCCTTCCATTAATCTGAGCCCGAGAAACATTTCTTCTTCGATTCTTTCGCGATCGGTTACATGGTGGACGGACGATTCCGAAAACCCCCGTTCAGAAACGAGCGAAATATATTTTTTGATCGATCCAGTATTAGCATATCTTTTTCCGTTCACATAGCCGTGGGCTCCAGCGCCTATTCCGTAATATTCCTGATTATGCCAGTAGAGAGAATTATGCAGACCTTCATAGCCAGGCCTGGAAAAATTGCTGATTTCATATTGGTGCAAGCCGTTCTTTTCAAGTGTAAAAATAATCTGGCCGTACATATCTGCCTCAATGTCCTCACCAGGGAGGCGCAGCTTTCCACCCTTCATCCGATTGTAGAAAATCGTCCTTGGCTCGACTTGAAGCGAATAAATGGAAATGTGAGACGTGTTGAGCGACAAAGCCGTCTCAAGCGACTGATGCAGCATGTCTTCCGTTTGACCGGGTAGAGCAAACATGAGGTCCAGAGTGATATTGTCAAATCCCGCCTTACGGGCCCGGATGATCGCTTCCTTTGCCCCTGCTGTGTCGTGCGCGCGGCCGATTACCTTCAGCATACCGTTATCAAAGGACTGCACACCGACACTGAGACGGGTTACGCCATAGCGCTTCATTAAGCCAAGTTTGCTATCACTCAGATTTTCAGGGTTCGCTTCCACTGTAAATTCCTGAATGCCCTGGTGAAGAAAATAGTGCGAAACATCAGCAAGCAGACGTTCAAATTGTTCTTCGTTCAGCGCAGTTGGGGTCCCTCCGCCGATATAGATAGTCTGTACTGGTCCCATCGCTGAATAATAGGCCATTTCCTGCGACAGAGCATTCAGATAGCCGTCGACAGGCTGATTTTTTATAAATACCTTATTGAAATCGCAGTAATAACAAATATGATCGCAAAAGGGAATGTGAATATACGCCCCGCGCACCGTCTGATCATTCATCGTGGCTCATCCTAAAGACAGCCATGAATGCTTCTTGAGGGACGTCGACACTCCCCACCGCCTTCATCCGCTTTTTCCCTTCCTTCTGTTTCTCAAGCAGCTTTCTTTTTCGCGAAACATCGCCGCCGTAGCATTTGGCAAGCACATTTTTACGCAGTGCTTTGATCGTCGACCTTGAGATGATTTTGAGACCGATCGCTGCTTGGATGGGCACTTCGAATTGCTGGCGCGGAATCAATTCCTTCAGCTTTTCGACAATCGCCTTACCGCGGTCATAGGCAAATTCCTTGTGAACGATCACCGATAGCGCGTCTACCTTTTCTCCATTCAGCAGGATATCCATCTTGACCAGATCACTCACCCGATAGCCATCCATCTCGTAGTCAAGCGAAGCATAGCCCTTTGTGCTGGATTTTAATGAATCAAAAAAATCATACATAATCTCTGAAAGCGGAAGATCGTAAATGACATTTGTCCGGTTATCATCCAGATATTCCATCGTCTTAAATTCGCCGCGCTTGCGCTGGCAAAGCTCCATGATTGTGCCGACGTAATCGTTCGGCGTCATAATTGTCGCTTTAACGAATGGTTCCGCTACTTCTTCAACATATTTATGCTCAGGCATCTCTGAAGGATTACCTACATTAACCGTTGATCCATCCGTCAGTTTTACTTCATAAATCACACTCGGTGCAGTTGCGATCAGATCGATATTAAATTCACGTTCAAGCCGCTCCTGTACGATATCCATATGCAGCAGGCCAAGAAAACCGCAACGGAAACCGAATCCGAGTGCCTCGGATGTTTCAGGTTCATATTGAAGAGCGGCATCATTCAGCTCAAGGCGTCCAAGTGCCTCACGAAGATCCTCATAGCGAGCCGTATCAATGGGATAAAGCCCGCAGTAGACCATTGGATTCATCTTCCGATAACCCGGAAGCGGTTCGGCTGCCGGGCGTTCTGCGTGAGTCACTGTGTCGCCGACACGTGTGTCGTGGACTGACTTGATCGCCGCCGTCAGAAAACCAACATCGCCGACTGATAGAGCATCGCGCGTTTCAATTTTTGGTGTGGAGACACCAACTTCGATGACTTCAAATATTTTTCCGTTTGACATGAGCTTAATAGTATCGCCAACGCGTACTGTGCCATCGATGATCCGCACATAAACGACGACACCGCGATAGGCATCGTACAGCGAATCGAAAATTAATGCGCGGAGCGGGGCATCGGGATCTCCATTCGGTGCCGGAATTTTACCAATAATCTGCTTCAGAATTTCGTCGGTGCCAACGCCCGTTTTTGCTGAGGCAAGTACTGCATCCGATGCATCAAGGCCGATCACATCCTCTATTTCTTTTTTTACCCGACCGGGATCTGCATTCGGAAGATCTATCTTATTAATTACCGGAATAATTTCAAGGTTATTTTCGAGTGCCAGATAAACGTTTGCCAGCGTCTGGGCTTCAACACCCTGGGCAGCGTCGACAACAAGCAGCGCACCTTCGCAGGCAGCCAGACTGCGGGAAACTTCATAAGAAAAATCGACGTGCCCAGGGGTGTCGATCAGATGAAAAATATAAGTTTCGCCATCAGGCGCTTTGTATGTAAGCTCAACGGCATTCAACTTAATTGTGATGCCCCGTTCCCTTTCGAGATCCATTGCATCCAGTGTCTGCTCTTTCATTTCCCGCTTGGTCAGCGCCTGAGTCGCTTCCAATATACGGTCGGCAAGCGTCGATTTCCCGTGATCAATATGGGCAATGATTGAGAAATTGCGGATATGCGACTGCCTGCCGTTCGTTCGTTCTAACATCTCTGTTCCTCCTGCCTGAAAACCTTACTCGTTTCGATTATATCAATCGATCCCGGCAGTTTCAACGCAAACAAAGAACAGAAAGATTTATCGCGTCCCTTCAGTACTATTCCCTTCTTCAAATCCAGTTCAAATGAAGATCTGTATGATGTTTTCAAAAATGCCGGCAATAAAGCTTACTCCCGCCAGGAAAAAGTGGGATACGTGATCCGAGAATGATTGCCCCGCCCCATTGGCATTGCCGGCTCCATGCACTGCATCCGAAGCTGTTGGCGATTGATTCTGAACAGTGCTCTGCTGCTGATTTTCCTGATGGGGGACTGTTATTGCCGGCACTGCGGTTGCGCCCGTTCCCGGATTCTGCGCATCACGCACCGTCACTGCTCCGTACAATGCGCACACAAGCAGTAGAGAAAATACAACGATCAGTTCGATCACCATTCGTTTCAGCATACCACTATCTCCAATCAGCCAACTAACGGCTTGTCCTTTTACCGGGATTTTATGCAGGAGCGATGGAATTAATGCGTAAAATGACCGACGTTCCCCTGGCTGACCTGCTCATGCAGCGCGGCGTTCAGCCCCTGAGCAAGGACATTGCCCATTTTCTCAATGAAGAAATCTACTTCTTTTGGGGTTACCATCAGCTGCGTCCCTGAGGCTCCAAGTGCTTCTTGAATCAGCTGTGCCTTTTCACTTTCATCCAATGTGCCGACAAGTCCAAGAAAAGCCGCCCTTTTCTCCTTGCTTGGCAGCTTCCATTCCCGGTAATCCCCCTTCTCACCAAACGGTATCCATGAAGGAGCCAGCGATTTTGACGGACGCTTGTCACTCATTTCCTTTTCAAGATGCCGGAGCAACAAATCCAGCACATCGCTTGTGATCGTGACGGCGTCGACGACGGTTGGGACGCCTACCGCGATTACCGGAATTCCAAGTGTGCCCATGCTTAGCTCTTTGCGGTTATTTCCAATCCCGGAACCTGGATGAATGCCACTGTCCGCAACCTGTATCGTTGTATTGACCCGCTCGATGGATCTTGCGGCAAGAGCATCGATCGCGATCAGAAAATCGGGCTTTGTTTTATCGATAACGCCAAGAATAATATCACTTGTTTCAATGCCTGTTACACCCATCACGCCCGGCGTGATGGCACTGACCGGCCGGTAGCCTTTCTGTACGTTCTGCGGCTGAAGGTCAAAAAGATGCCTCGTCACAAGTACATTTTCAACTACGCTGGGTCCAAGGGCATCCGGTGTCACTTTCCAGTTGCCAAGTCCGACAATCAGGCAGCTAGCGTCCTCGGGAATGCCAAGCTCTTTGATAAACCGGGCAAAATATTTTGCAAAGACTGTTTCTGTCTTCATCTCCGCTTCAGTATCGCCGCTCCGCAGTTCCCGCGCCTCAAATGTTAAATAAGAACCAGCCTTTTTGTTCATTTTCGAAGCTGCTTCTCCATCAATTTTCATGCGGGTAATTTTGATCCCGTCTTCTTTTTTTTCGTCAACTGTTACGCCGCGGTTTGTTGACGACTTGTCACCGGACTCAATCGCCAGGTCCGTCCTGACGGTGTAACGATTCAAATCCAATCCTTCAGCCATTCTGCAATTCACCCCATGCAATCAGAATATATTCCGTTAATAGAATGTTCGGTGCCGACAAATTTCATTCATTCATTGCAAAAGAGCAGCGGCTTTGGTACAATACACTTTGTCAGAATTAATCTCTGCTTATGTGAATGGCTGCATCATCCGGAACAATCTTCGTTCCTGCAGCCTTTTATTTATGATTGGCCGGGAATTTGAGGATTTGGAGGTGAAAGGAATGCCAAATATTAAATCAGCAATTAAACGCGTGAAAAAAGGTGAAGCAAATCGCCAGCATAATGTGCAGTTTAAATCGGCGATGCGCACCGCAATTAAATCGTTCAATGAAAAAGTTGATGAAAAAGATGTTGAGGGCGCAAAAACAGCTTTTCTTGCTGCAACTCAGAAAGTTGACAAAGCAGCGACAAAGGGCCTGATTCACAAGAATAAAGCGTCTCATGAAAAATCGAGACTTGCCAAGAAAATGAACGGTCTGAATGCGTAATTCAGACAAAAAAGGGACCCCGCAGAAATTAGCCGGGATCCCTTTTTTTATGCCGCAGCTGAAACGCTGTGAATGAGCAGTTCCAGCGCGAGCAGCTTATCTGCCCCACCTGTCTTGATCATGTAATCCGTCTCCGCACACCGGGCCAGCACACTTTTGAGACTTTCCGGACTGTACCGTTTTGCCTGTTCCACTGCAAGTTTAACTGCGTAAGGATGAACACCGATCTTTGCGGCAATGCTGTTTTGTGTATATCCGGCCTGATGATAATAAGATACCTGATAAACAATCCTGAACTGACGTTCAAGCAGCGCCAGAAGCTTCAGCGGTTCTTCCTTCATGCTGACCAGTTCATGAAGCAAGTGAAGTGCATCGGCTGTCCGCCTCTTCATGACTTGATCAACAAGGAGAAAAACATTGGTCTCAAGTGACCGGGAACCTATTTCCAGAACAGCTGCCCCGTCGATCGGCCGGTCTGCACCGCAATACTGAGCGCATTTTTCAACTTCATTGGCCAGCCGGGCAAGGTCCTGCCCGACGGAAGCGACCAGCTGGTCATGTCCGCTTCGCGTATAGACCGCACTGAAACGCGCCGCCACGTTTTCCATCAGACGATAAAGTGTTGCATCAGTCAACTGAGACAGCTCATAAACCTTTGCCGTCTTTTCAAGGGCCTTTACTGCTTTTTTCCGCCGATCCAGTTTTTCATATGGAGCGGAGATAAGAAGCACGGTATCGGGTGAAGGATGCTCAAGATAATGCTCGAGAGCCGGCAGGTGCTGTTCAATTTTTGCTTTTGCTTTTTCTGCAGTCAGAAAAAAGGGATTGTCGATTACCACAACCTTTCTCTCACCGATAAATGGTACGGTTTCCGCATCTTCAAGAGCCTGTTCAAGCGGAATGTCAAACATATCATAGCGGGAAAGATTGAAATCCTGCTCTTCTTCCGCCAATGCCTCACGTACAATATTTTTTTTCATTAATCGAATCAGATAATCCTGGGTCCCATATAAAAGGATCACAGGCGCCAGCGGCTTCTGTATCGACAGATCCGCGGATTTCTTCTGTGGCAGTTTGAATCATCCCCCAGTTGAGCTGAGCGAAGGAAAGTACATGCCCCGCTCTTTCCCCGATTGCTTTTCACACTCTTTACTTTACCGTCTCTCGTGTTGGTTGACAAGAATGCCGGGACACAACGGGGCGGAAATTGGCTATCCATAAAACTGAAGATAAAAAAAAGGGAGGGCCGTCTTTGGCCGATCCCTGTTATATATGAACGTCGGACTGGCGGGGCCTAGGACAGCGCCTGTCTGACGATGTTCGTTTCTTTCTCTATGTTATCCTATGATCGGGCAAAGTATGGGTGACAACTCTTGTCATCTGCAATAAATAATGGAAATCCTTATCTGAGAAAGTCGGCTGCAGTCATGATCCGGATCACCTGACGATCGGAAAACTGAAATTGTATGGCGCCTGTCTGATCCGTTCTGAATATACGTACTTTATGATTTTTCAGCAACTTAATAACTTCAGGATGAGGATGGCCATATCGGTTATTTTTCCCGCACGAAACGATTCCGATTGATGGATCCACCTTTTCCAGCCATTTCTCAGAAGTAGAGGTCCTGCTCCCGTGATGCCCGAGTTTTAGAATGTCGGAACGAATATCAGGATAACGTTCCAGCAGCCGCTGTTCACCTTTTACTGGAAGATCCCCGGTAAACAGCCATTCTTTTCCTCCAAGCAATGTCCGGATAACAATCGAATTGCCATTGCTGTCGCTCGAATATGTTATTGGGGACAAGACGTGAAAAATGGAATTTCCGATTTTCAGGCTGTCCCCTGACTTTAAAATACTCAGTTTGCTTCCCTTATCTAACGCTTGATCAAACGTATTCAAATCCGAACGGTCCGGCTTGAAAAAGGGGCTGACTACTATTTGGCGAACAGGAACTTTTGCCAACACACTTTTCATTCCGCCAATGTGGTCAAAATCCCTGTGCGTCAGGACGGCTGCATCCAGTGTATTGATCCGGAGGGCAAGCAGCTCATGGAGCACAACGTCGCGCCCTACTTCATACGGTTTATTCCGGATCTGCCACTTTTTCTTCGGGTATGGCATCGTCCCTCCGCTGTCAATCAGAACAGCTCCCTGCCTGTGAGGCAAACGGATCAAAATACTGTCGCCTTGTCCTACATCAAGAAAAGTCACTGAACCATACGGATCGATGAAATCAGACATGTAAACCATACCGTAAATCAGCAGAAAAGACAGCGCCGGCAATCCCGCGACCCAAACCTTGCGTGATTTTTCCCAGACCAGTAAGGCCGCAGCAAAAATCAACAGGGCTGAAATAAGCATCCATGGTACCATAGCGCCATAATTCATCTGAAAATAAGGATGCTGATACAGATACAGCAGGACCCGATGCGGCAGATAAAGAAATAAATCCATTACAAAAGACATGAGAGATGTCGCGGCAGGCAGAACTGCCGCTATAACATAAGTTGCTACTGATAAAGGGAGGATAACTAAGGTCATATAGGGAACGAAAAAAATACTGAGAAGAAAACCGATAAAGGAGAATTGGTAAAAATGGTATACTGCGATCGGGAATGAGGCAATTTCACTGACCATGGAAAGCATGAAAGTGCGGCCCAAGGAAGATTTATATCTTTTTAAAATAACCGGGCCGGCAATAAGAACCATAAAGGTTACCGCAAAAGAAAGTTGAAACCCGAGATCAAATACCACTTTAGGGTCGCAGAAAACCATAATCAAGCAGGAAATGGAAAGCACGTCCGTCGTCCGCAGGTTTCTGATCTTCACTATCCCCGCTGCAAGCACCATCCCCGCGGTCAGCCCCGAACGGACGGCGGAGGGCCCTGCGCCTGCCAGAAAAACGTAAACAGGGATGAGCAGCAATAAGACAAGGCAGGCGTATTCTCTGACTAATCCAAGCCGGCGTGCCGCATAGTATAGAAAACCAAAAATGGCTGCAATGTGCATGCCTGAAACAACAAGAAGATGGACAAGGCCAAAAAGGCAGTAAGCATCATAAAGATCAGGGTCCATGCTACTATCGTAACCGAAAATCAGGGCATTCATTATATCTGCGCCGATGGGGGAAAATCCGTCCCGAATCCGTTCAATCTCACTTTGTCTGAACCGGTTCAGATGGTCTAACAGCGTTAATGACGATTCAAGGCAGCGGGGCGGCCCCTCGGCTTTCAACAGCCAGAAAATATGTTTATTTTCAAGATAAGACCGATAATCAAATGCATGAAAATTTGAGGGATCCGGCGGCCTTTCAAGCTGACCGGAAAGACGGCAGGTTAATCCGGGACGAAGCCGATGCATCAGTTGCTTTTTAATCGCTTCATTCGGTAATTTGATGGAGGCCTTAACACTTTCTCCGGACTCTGTCTGCAGCGTGTAAGTCAGAAGATCGCCATCGAACAGCGGAATGTCCTTGATCTTCCCTACAAATATTTTTTGATCCGGCGGCAGTCTGGTCCCATTTGCCTGAAAAAGTTGCACATCGCTGAAAAGAGCCAGAATGATGATTAAGAAGGCGGCTAGCAGACGGATCTGTTTTACAGCCAGAAGGTAGGTGCAATAGGAAAAAAGCAGGAAAACCGGTACGTCTGGATGACGCCCTGCGGCTGCCCAGCTTACAAGGCAGGCACAGAGGGCAATCAGATGCCATTTTGATACAAAAGGCATTTAACCCCCACGAGAAAAAAGCTTTTCTGCCTGATCGTGTAAATCCTGCATTTCCTCTTTTCCCGCTCCGCTATTTTCCAACCTTTTGAACAACTCCGAAATATAGGCAACCTGCTTTTCTGACAGATCCTCTTCTTTCAGCTCAAAAAAGTTGTCAAAAGGCACTTTCTGCACCTTTACTTTTGCCATTTGAAAAAGTTCTGCCGCGTACGGGTGATTTTTATAATCTTTAGCATAATAGACGCTGCGGATGCCGGCCTGGATGATTGCTTTACAGCACTGGATACACGGATAATGGGTGACATAGATTTCCGCTCCGTCTGTTGATTCGCCGAATTTGGCACATTGAAGGATCGCGTTCATTTCAGCATGAATGGTGCGTGCACAATGCCCGTCAATCATATAACAGCCCTCGTCAATGCAATGTACACCGCCCGATATGGAGCCATTGTAGCCGCCGGCAATAATCCTTTTGTCGCGGACAATCGTTGCACCGACGACGAGGCGCTTGCAGGTGCTTCTGGATGCCAGCAGATGGCTTTGAGCCATAAAATACTGATCCCAGGATAATCTTTTCATTCTTCCAACTTCCCTTCCGGTTACTCTTATCCGACAGTTATTGTATCAGAATACAGACAAAAAAACCTGCAGAAGCCAAATGATCGATCAAAAAACGCTATTTTTTTGATCTACATAGAAGCTCTTTTCGCTCTTTTCACTGGGCCGTTGCCTCCGGTTTGATCTTTTCAAGGGATTTTTCTCCAATTCCGGAGACGTTGGTCAGATCGTCAACCGATTTGAACGGCCCATGCTCCTCCCGGTACTGTAAAATTGCTTTTGCTTTTGCCGGCCCTATCCCGGAAAGATTCTGAAGGTCCGTTTCATCTGCCGTATTGATGTTCACTTTCGGCTGCCCTCCAATATTGCCTGATACTGTACTAGTCCCGGAAGAAGCAGTCCCGCCGGCAAAACCTTTCGGCACATCCTGCCCTTTTTCCGGGACGTAGACAACCATTTCATCCGATATTTTTTGGGCCAGATTAATTTTATCCCGGTCTGCCTTATCTGCAAGACCGCCGGCTTTATTTATTGCGTCGCTGACGCGGTCTGCAGGACTCATTCGGTATATTCCCGGTTTTCTGACTGCACCTTTCATATCTACAATGATTTCCGGTGCAGACTGTGCCTGCTTCACAACGTTTTTTACCGGCGAAGATTTTTCTGCCTTCTGCCCAAACGAAAAATAAGTTTCAGCCTTTTTGGTATTTGCTGCTTTTTCCGAAGCGGTGTACTGCCTTAAGAACAGCACAATCAGCAGGCAAAAAACAACTGCAACAAGTATCAGCCATATCTTGTATTTTTTCCATATTCTATCCATTGGCTCACGTCCAATCATTCAATAAAAATAAATTGTTGTGATAAACATCGTCCGAGAACAACTACCTTCCGATGCCGGAATAATTTCTGCACGCGTCACATATGGTTCAGAAGGGATAGCGATAAGATCGAGGTGAAAACTGATGAGGATCGGAGTCATTGGAACAGGAAATATCGGATCACTGATCGTCGGTGCGCTGATCCGGAGCAAATCCGTAAAAGCAAAAAGTATTTTTGTGACAAATCGCACGAAAAAAAAAGCATCTGACTTGGCAGCCAAATATCCCGGAGTGAAAATTTGCGGCTCGCCAGAAGAAACGGTCCGCCGTTCGGATACTGTTTTTCTATGTGTCAAACCGCCGCAGTTTTTTTCTCTGCTGCAGCCGCTGCGCGGTGTCTGGTATCCGGAGCAACTTGCGATATCAGTCACCAGCCCGATCAGTATTTCTCAGCTTGAGAAGTTGATACCCTGCCACACGGCAAGAGTTGTTCCAAGCATTTTGAATCAGGCTCTTTCGGGAAACACGCTCGTAACATTTGGTACGAGCATGAATGACCATCAAAAATATAAACTTTGGAATTTGCTCGGAAATTTTTCACAGCCAATAGAAATCAGCGAAGAGAACATCCGTGTGGCTTCAGATCTTTCCAGCTGTGGTCCGGCCTTTCTTTCTTACGTACTTGAAAAAATGATTGAAGGTGCCGTGCAGTCAACATCTATATCAAAAAAAGAGGCAACTGAGCTGACGACAGAAATGGCCATCGGCTTTGGGAAGCTGCTTGATAAGAGAAACTTCACGCTTACGGAATTACGTGATAAGGTTACCGTAAAAGGCGGTGTAACGGGGGCAGGTCTGACCGTTTTAAAACAGGAATATCATGGAGTGTTTGAACATCTCTTTGAAGCGACCCAGAAGAAATTTCTCGAAGATCATCTTGCTTTGGATCCCTTCTTTGAGAAACTCGACTGATCACCGGCCAGTCCGAAAAAAGCGTCAAAAGGGGAACACATTAATATATATTCCCGCCGCAGTTACCGGATTCCTTGTTGCAAATGTGTCGGTTCAGTGAACTGATCGTGCATGCTCCTGCTCCGATAAATTTGGAAAAAAAGCCGCTGATTACAGCGGCTTTTTTTCCAAAGTATATAGAGGGGCGTCTCCCCATAATTTTTCCAATTGATAATAATCCCGTTCGTCTCTGTGAAAAACATGAGCGACAATATCGCCCATATCAATGAGCACCCAGCGCGCCTTATCATAGCCTTCCATTCGGTGAACAGTCAGTCCTTTTGTTTCGGCGGTTTTCTTTAAGGCCGTCGAAATAGCCTGTACTTGTTTTTCCGAATCGCCGTGGCAAATGATGAAGTAGTCTGCCATGATGGAGATACCCTTCATCTTAAGAATGACAAGATCCTGAGCTTTCTTGTCATCTGCGGCTTCCGCCAGATATTTAACCCATTCTTCACTGTTCATTCAGTCACCTCATTGAATTTTTTTTTACAAAATCATTATATGCTTCGAAGGTTTTCGGATAGACACTCTGTCTCTTTTCCAGAAGATGAATAATTGTCTTTTGAAGCTCCTGAAGGACTGCATCGTCAAGGCTCACAGCTGCGGTTTCACGCACCACATCTACACCTGGAAAATCACGTCCGGGTTCAATATAGTCTGCCAGAAAAATTATTTTCTCCAACAGGCTCATTTCATTTCTGCCCGTCGTGTGGTAGGTCATCGCGTCAAGAATTTCGCGGTCGTCGATGCCCATGTGTTCCTGGACATAAGCAGCACCAACCGGCGCATGCCAGAGTTTATCCGAATAGTTCAGAAAATCATCAGAGATATCCGAACGTCTCAGGATGACTGCTTTCAGTTCTTCATCTGAAAAATATTTTGCTATATCATGAAGCATGCCCGCCAGCCTGGCTTTTTCCACATCTGCACCATATTTCTCCGCCAACTTTACTGCCGTTTCAGAGACGCCGAGTGAGTGCCTGTAGCGTTTTTCAGGCAGCAGGTCTTTGATCGCCCTTTCGGCTTCTTCAATCTTCATAAAGCTGTCTCTCCCTTATATATTTTATGACTGCATCCGCCAGAAAGTATCGGCACGAGCGGCCATCCCTCAACCGTCTGCGGAGTATGCTGGACGAAATATCGATCAGCGGCATGTCGATATAGATAACATCGACGCGTGCCGGATTACCCGCCGGAAAACCCGGCCTTCTGAAACCAATAAAGGATGTCAGCCGGCGCAACTCATCGATGCCGTGCCAAGTCGGCAGGTCGTCGACCATATCCGCTCCAAGTATAAAATAAAACCGATTGTCAGGATATTGGCTTTTCAGTTCTCTGAGTGTATCCACGGTATAGGATTTTCCCTTGCGCCGTACCTCAACCGTTGAAAGTCGAAATCTTTCATTCCCCATGATCGCCCGGCTGACCATTTCCTGGCGGTCATCCGCTCCTGTATGGGCAATTTTGCCCTGTATATGCGGGGGAATATAACTTGGCAGGAACCAGACCTCATCCAGTTTGCACGTTTCAAGTGCCTCCTGCGCAATCAGCAGGTGCATGAGATGCGGGGGATCAAACGTTCCGCCAAGCAATCCAATTTTTTTCATATATTTATTTCTTCCCTATCCTCTTGGAAATTCAATTCGTGTATGTTCTTTTGATTCTCGGTAAAGGATCATTGTATGTCCGATCACCTGAACCAGTTCCGCCCCTGTTTCAGAAGCAATGCGTTCTCCGGCCTCTCCAGCGTCTTCAGACGTATTCTGAAGCAGCGACACCTTAATCAATTCCCGCCGTTCAAGCACTGCATCTAATTCCTTGATCTGCTGCTCCACCAACCCGGCCTTGCCGATCTGAAAAACAGGTTTTAACGGGTGGGCCAGTTTGCGCAGATACTTGATCTGTTTGCTATTCAGCATGCCTCGCTTTATCCTCTCATCTTCAATGATTGCACCCTCACTAGTGCTAAATTTATATTTTTATCATACAGCTTTCTCTCATCCATTGGAAATCCACTTCCGAAGAAATAACTCCATCCCTGAAACTTCCGGGCTGATGCCTGTCCATTTTTCAAATGCAGCCGCGCCCTGAAAAACCAGCATTGGCAAGCCATTCATGACCGGATGCCCGAACCTTTCAGCCTGCTTCAAAAATGCAGTCCGGAACGGCCGGTAAATGAGATCAGCAAAAAGAGCCTCTTTTTTTGCTCCCCGGACGTCAATAATGGACGGATCTGTTTCAGAAAGTCCCAAAGAGGTTGCGTTGACAATCAGGCCGTAGCCGTTGAGCGTATTTTCCGCCTCCGTCAGGCTCTTTGCTTCAGAACAGCAAAGAGAACGGCACATTTTACTTAGCTGCGCAGCTCTTGTCAGTGTACGGTCAGCGATATCTACCTTGGAAAAATTTCTTGCCAATGGAATTGCGATTCCTCTTGCTGCACCTCCGGCTCCAAGCACCAGCACTTCAGAATTTCCGGTGGTCTGTACGTTGAAGACCTTCTTAATACTTTTTAAGAAGCCGATCCCATCTGTATTGTAGCCGACTAGGCTGCTCCCCTCACAGACAACTGTATTTACCGCCCCGACAGCCAGTGCCTCTTCGTCAATTTGGTCGAGCAATGGCATTATTTCCTGCTTATATGGGACAGTCACATTAAAACCGCTGATGCCGGACTGCACCAAACGTTCGACCGCCTGTCTCAACCGTCCCGGACTGACTTGCACAGCCTGATAGCTGGCGTCTAGTTTATAATGAGAAAACCATTTTTTGTGCATGAGCGGCGACAGCGAATGATTTACCGGATTACCGATAAGAGCATATTTTTTCATGGGCTTACCCTTTTATAATTGAGGCACGTCCGGATACGCTGATACTTGAAGGGGCATACGCGGAAATCCGGGCACCCCTGCCTTTAACCGTAACCCAGCCGAGACCGGAAAAGACGATATCTGTATTTAACTCATCTGTCCGAAAATCATACCGCTCCAGAACAGGCAGTTCAGTTCTGCGGCTCGGGGGCGTCAGCAAATGACCATACTGGCGGTGAAAAAGATCATCTGCGTTTTCCAGCTTTGTACGGTGAACCGTCAGCGCATTTGAAGTATAAGCAATTAATGAACGCCTGCCGGGTCCTGTATAATCAATCCGGCCCAGCCCACCAAGAAAAAGTGTCTGATTTTCGTTCAGTTGAAATACTCTAGGCTTAATTTCCTTGGATGGCATGACCGCCTTGTAATCCTGTTCGCTGACAAAATGGGCGGCCTGGTGTAGATTAACAACGCCCGGTGTATCATAAAGTATGTGGCCGTCATCAAGCGGAATGCCGATAAAATCCAGTGTCGTCCCTGGAAAATGGGAAGTGGTGATCTCACCGTCGCCTGCCCCGGCCTGACGGAGCAGGTGGTTGATGAATGTTGATTTTCCGACATTTGTAACACCGACAATATAAATATCCTTACCTTCACGATAATACTCCATGTTCTGTCTGACTTCATCAATACCCTGATTTTTGTCCGCACTCATCAGCAGTACATCGACAGGCCTGAGCCCCAGTTCCTTGGCAGAACGCCGCAGCCAGCTTTTCAGCTTGTTGGGGTTTGTTGATTTGGGCAGCAAATCTTTCTTATTTCCCACAAGCAGGACCGGATTTTTCCCGATAAAGCGCTGAAGCCCCGGCACCCAGCTGCCTGAGAAGTCAAATATATCAATCAGATAAACGACAAGCGCATCCGCTTCCGCAATCTTTGAGAGCAACCTTAGAAAATCGTCTCCAGTCATCGGAACTTCCTGAACCTCATTGTAGTGCTTCAGGCGGAAACAGCGCCTGCAAATGACTGGATCGTGTTTGAGCGCTCCCGGAGGTGCAAATCCCGGAGCCTCCTCATTCTCCGTCTGAATTTTAATGCCACAGCCGGCGCAGAAAACATCATCCATTCATTATTCCTCCCATTTGAGCCAGCCGCGGCGGCGCATCTGTGACAAAATGATCCGTTCCACCGTCCGGTTGATTTTTGTAAACCATGCATCATTTGAAGCTACCGGCACAACAAGTATCGTGTGCAGGCCAAACTGATTGCCACCAAGTACGTCCGTAACAATCTGGTCGCCGACCACAACGATTTCATCCTTATTCAGGTTCATTTCCCGTATTGCGCGCTTAAAGCCATGAGCCAACGGTTTGCGTGCACGGCATATATAAGGAATTTTCGCGGGAGCAGAAAATGTTTTCACTCGTCGCTCGTTGTTATTTGACACGATCATCACTGAAATATCTGCATTCCGAAGCGAATCAAACCAGCGGGCAAGCCTCGGAGTCATGTGCGCCTCATTCCAGGCCACGAGCGTATTATCAAGATCAGTAATCAGACCTTTAATTCCTTTTTTCTTCAGCATTTCCGGCTGGATGTCGAGAATACTTTCCACATGCTCATCCGGTAAAAATTTTTTCAACAATTGTTCAGCACCTCATCTTCTCATTTCATTTTCCCACATGTTGTCCGATTTACCAAGTACAAAAATCATTTTTGAAAATAGAACCTAAATGTTTCGACAAAATATGAGCACTATTCTTTTGTGGATAACCTTGTCCACATTTTTCTGCTTAGATAATCAGCTCTCTTTAATTTTATCAACAGGCTGCTCACAGTTTATCCACTCTATTCTGTGGATAAATTGGAGATTGTTCACAATTTCCAATCATGCTAAAGTGAAAGAAAGAGTTCAGATCGATTGAAAAGGGGTGTCAGCCGGAAACGGTATGAAATGGAAAATATGACTGATGATTTGCTGATTGAATCTTATGAAAAAGCCAGAAAATATCAGCTGAGTGAAGAATTCATCGTACTTATAGAACAAGAAATGAACCGCCGAAATATTATTGTGCCCAAGCATCTAATGACGAACTAAGTTCATAGAGAGTCAATTCCATGCATCGGGAAAGATTTCCGTAAACACTTTCTATTCTGTCAGGCTTCAGGCTGAAAAAACAGAAGGGCCTGCAAGCTGCACAGGTCAACTTCCGTAAAAATGATTAATAAGCCCAAGCCGCACCGACGATAATCAGTAAAATAAATAACACAACGACCAGGGCAAAACCTGATCCGTAACCGGCCGAGTAGCCCATTCCTCTTCAATTCCTTCATGTCATGTCATGTTCACTACAAATTATTCATATGCGAGCACTTTGACTGGGCTGTTTTACTCCCGGGCAGATGATCAATGAAGGTATTTTTCCTTGGATTTTATCTCTCATTCTTCAGAATTCAGACAGGCACGGGACAGGGCAAACGCCCATATGCTAATAGACAGCACAGAAGCATTTAGAATTTCCCGGAGGAGTGAATACTCATGCTGTCTATTGCCGGCGGACTCGCCTATCTTTTCAAACAGGTCTTGCTGCTTGTTTCCTATGTGAAGAACAACGCCTTTCCCCAGCCGTTATCGGAGGAAGAGGAGAGAAGATGTCTCCAGCGCATGGCAGAAGGCGATCAAGAAGCCAGAAATATGCTGATCGAGCATAACCTGCGGCTTGTCGCCCATATCGTCAAGAAATTTAATAATACCAAAGAAGATACCGATGATCTGATATCGATCGGAACCATCGGCCTGATCAAGGCCATCGAAAGTTATTCCACCGGAAAAGGAACAAAATTGGCGACTTTTGCAGCTCGTTGTATTGAAAACGAAATATTGATGCATTTCCGGAGCCTGAAGAAAACACGGAAAGATGTTTCGCTGAACGATCCTATCGGCCAGGACAAAGAGGGCAATGCTATTTCTCTGATCGATATACTTAAATCGAAAAACAAAGATATCGTCGATGAGATTTCACTGCGGCTCGACACAAAAAAAATTCATCATGCACTTGCTATTCTTGATCCGAGGGAAGAAGAGGTCATTGTAAGCCGTTATGGTCTGAATAACCAGCAAGATCTGACCCAGCGGGAAATTGCGGAAAAACTTTCGATCTCGCGGAGCTATGTCTCGCGGATCGAAAAGCGGGCTTTGATGAAACTTTATAACGAAATTTTTCGCAGGCCGGGCCGGTAATCCAGGACCAGGTCTTTTTATGTCGTCATGAAAGCATAAAAATTCAGAAGAAACGGCGTCATTGCCGTCACAGCTGCCTCTGTCCGCGGCTGAAGCTTGCCAAGCGGCAATTTTTCTTAAAATGAGTGCTCTTATTTTCCAATATGAAATGCCAATGGTAAACTAGGATTGATAAAACTAATGCTGCAAAGCGAGGGAGTACTATGGCAGAAGACGGAAAAATAAAAAGCGTCCATCTCATGGTTGAAGGACGGGTGCAGGCAGTCGGATTCCGATACTTCACATGGCAGACTGCGCAGTCGTTCGATATCACCGGATGGGTGCGCAATCGTGAGGACGGTTCCGTTGAAATAGCTGCAGAAGGTGCTGCAGATCATGTCGACCATTTCGTTCAGTCTATAAAAAAAGGAAGCACGTTTTCCCGTGTCAAACATGTGGACGTGCATGAATATGACCACGCGGAGCACTATGCTTCCTTTGATATTCTTAACTCAATATAATGAAACGCGCGGGTAGCAGCCGCTCGTTTATTTGTGCATGTTTATTTAATACAATCAATAATTCCAGTGCAATTGCTGCGCCATTTAGAAGTGAAAGTGATGTGCTATGCGCCGGCCCTGAGACTGTTCGTACAGTGTCCGGATTCTCCGCAAGTCTCTGACAATGTCTGCACGATGCCCTTTCTTCGATTTCTCTACTCCCTAACGGGTGAAAGGTTTACTATGTCATTTTCATTTCTCCGTTCATTTGGGCAGAATGCCGTTTCCCTTTCAAATTATTATTTTATGAGATACCCGTGTCCACCATCAACCGGCTGCTGAACATTTGTAGCTCACGCTGAAGGCTGATTTTTCTTCAGTTCTGTATATTTTTTTAACAAAAAAAGAATGAAATCTTTTGTGATTTTCATTCCGGTCTATCATCATGATTCAATGGTCTGAACGATTCTTCTCTTAAAAAAACTTACTGTAAAACATCCGTTTGGTCAGCATCTCATCTTTCAGCCGGTTAATCCGTTCATTGTCTTCGATTCGGTTCGCTGCTGTCTGTTTCCTTTTAGTGCCTGTGAATGAAAAAAAACGTTTTTCTGCCATGGAAGTTTCTCCTCCAACCTTAAGTATCAGATACATACCTTAATCAGGAAAACCGCTTTTTGATCTCTTTTTTCTCTATATATTCTGTTTAGGCTGCTCTTTCAGGGCGCAAAGAACCGCAGGCCCTAAAAAAGCGGGTACCGCGGCTGGATATTGTTGTTGTATCAACGGGTACACTTTCAATGTACTCACTTAAAAACTCTCATATGATCGCTATTGTCCGTCCTGAATCTAACTGTGATACAGTCACCTTTTCAGCGGTCTTTCCTCATGCATTGATATTGTATGGCATGGCAGCAGCAATTGTAAACCCCTTTGCTTATAGTCGAAAAACTTAGATGCTTCGAACAAGTCCGCCATCGACAAGCAGCGATTCTCCAGTAACGTATGTGCAAGCGTCGGAAACTAAAAAAGCGGCCGTTTTGGCAAATTCTTCGGGGCTTCCGTATCGCCCAAGCGGAATTTCGGCTTCTGATTTTTTTTGTATCTCACTGACAGACAGGCCGGTCCTCTCACTTTGTTTTTCATTCAGCTGAAGAACGCGATCGGTGAGAATGCGTCCGGGTGCCAGTGTGTTTATGAGTATATTATTTTCGGAAAGTTCTCCTGACAGCGTTTTTGTCAGTCCAACAATGCCTAGCCGGAAAGTGTTGGATAACACAAGGTTATTGATCGGTTTTTTAATCGATGATGACGCAATATTTAATATATGTCCGCCCCCTGCTTTCTCCATCAGCGGGACGACCGCCCGGATCATTCGAACGTAACTGAGCAGATTGAGCTCAAATGCTTTTTGCCAGTCCTGATCGGTCATTGACAGAAAGCTCCCGCTTGGCGGTCCCCCCGCGTTGTTGACCAGAATATCCAGCGAATTAAAGTGCAGTTTCGTGAAATCTGCCAGGGCATCAATATCTTCTCTTCGTGCCACGTCAGCGGGATAATAGGTCGAGGAGCCTTCAACCAGATTATCCAATACACCTGAAGCTGTTTCAAGGTGTTTCTGTTCACGGCTGGACAATATCACTTCCGCCCCTTCCAGAACAAGTTGCTTTGCTATTGCAAACCCCAGTCCCTTGCTGGATGCCAGAATGAGTGCATGTTTCCCTTTCAGTCCAAGATCCATCACAATGCCTCGCAATCTTTTTGTATATGATTAAGCTTGGATCGCCGTGGCGGCTCTTCATCCGGAAAAATCCATTTCCTACTGATCAAGTTTCTCCCTTAATTTTGACGTTCTCCAGTAAAAAAGAGAGGCAAGGAGTATGAACAATAGGCTTGAAACCGTTAATAATTCAAATTTCCACTGTTCCTCTTCGAACTTCGGAATCAGTGTACCCGCATATAGAAATGTACTGAGAAACAGGCAAAGAAAACCTATCCTTCTACAGTCCTTAATTTTCTCCAAAATGATCTTCTCATAATCTTTCATTTTCTGTCCTCCCTTCCATCTTCACTTTAACATGGAAAAAGTGAATTTTGAAAGGTATTTTCTGACAAAAAAAGAATCCCCACATCGTCCGTCGCGGAGACTCTTAATATTTTTTAAGATCCGTTAATCGTCCAAAGCCTGTTTCAGATCGGCAATCAAATCTTCAGCATCTTCAATGCCGACGGAAAGACGGATTAGGCCGTCGGTAATTCCAAGCGCTTCTCTCCGCGGTTTTGGAATCGATGCGTGCGTCATCTTAGCAGGGACAGAAATCAGGCTTTCAACGGCGCCTAAACTTTCAGCGAGCGTAAAATATTTCACCTTTGCCAGAAGACGATCCGCGGCATCACCGCTTCCCGCGTCAAAAGAGATCATGCCTCCGAAGCCTTCAGACTGTCTTTCAGCCAGCTCATGCCCCGGATGATGCTGTAAACCGGGATAGTAAACTTTAACTACCTTTGGATGCGCATCAAGAAATTCAGCAATTTTCCGCGCATTTGATTCGATCTGCTCCATTCTCAAAGCAAGAGTTTTAACTCCTCTAATCAGCAACCAGGCGTCCTGCGGTCCCGGAATTGCCCCAACAGAATTTTGAATGAATCCCAGTCTGTCTGCAAAGTCGTCGTCATTCACAGCAACCAGACCCGCTACGACATCGCTGTGCCCGCCGATATATTTCGTAGCGCTGTGAAGAACGATATCGGCACCAAGCAGCAGAGGATGCTGCCAGTACGGAGTCGCAAATGTATTGTCAACAATCAGAAGCAGACCCTTCCGATGCGCGAGGACAGCCGTTTTCTTAATATCCGTAATTTTAAGAAGCGGATTGGTCGGTGTTTCAAGATAGATGGCCCGCGTCTTCTCCGTAATCGCCGTTTCTATTTTTTCCTGGTCACTGGTGTCGACAAAGGTTGCCGTTATGCCCAGTCTTTTGAATACTTTGTCAATAACCCTGAAGGTTCCGCCGTATACATCATCCGTGATCACAATGTGATCGCCGCTGTTGAGCAGCATCAGAACAGACGAAATTGCCGCCATTCCGGAACCGAATGCGAATCCGGCTTTGCCGAATTCGAGCTCTTTGATCAGAACTTCCAAAGCACGGCGCGTCGGATTCGCCGTGCGTGAATAATCATAGCCTTTTGTAACCCCGACTGCTTCCTGTTTGTATGTGCTGGTTTGATAGATCGGCACGGTCACGCTGCCCGTGTAGTCGTCACCGAAAATGCCTGCATGTATCACTTTCGTTTTTGGCTTCAAAACTTTTCTCTCCTCTTTGCTCCACGTATTATCCGTATATTTTTTCACTTAAATAGCGTTCGCTCGAATCCGGGAAAAGGACAACAATGTTGCTGCCCGGTTCAGCCGTATCCGCTTCGAGCAGTGCTGCATGCAGCGCTGCTCCCGAAGAGCTGCCGACCAGCAATCCTTCTCTGCGCGCGACTTCACTCAACCTTCGGAAAGCGTCATCGTCACTGACCGTATGAATAGCACCAAAATACTCGGTTTTGACAAATGACGGAATAAATTCCATACCAATGCCCTCAGTCCGGTGAGGCGCCGATTTGCCCCCGTTCAAAATGGATCCGACAGGTTCAACAACAGCCGCCTTGATCTTAGGATTTTTGCTTTTCAGATAAGAGGCAACCCCGGTAAATGTGCCTCCTGTACCGGCGCCAGCAACAAAAACATCGACTTTTCCATGCAAATCTTCCCAGATTTCCGGACCAAGCGTGTCAAAATAAGCCTCGGGATTTTCATCATTGGCAAATTGATTCGGGCAATAACTGCCAGGAATCTCACGGACAAGCTGCTGCGCCCTGGCAATGGCTCCGGCCATCCCCTTTTCAGTCTCAGTGTGGACCACTTCTGCACCCAAAGCCTTCATCAGTGTTTGTTTTTCTGCACTGAACTTCTCAGGCACGCAGAAGATAACATGAATGCCCTTTCCTACAGCTGCCAGTGCAATGCCAATTCCGGTGTTTCCGGCTGTAGGCTCTATCAAAGTTCCACCCGTTTTAAGCCTGCCTGAAGCCAGCGCTTTCCCAACAAATTTTTCTCCCAGACGGTCTTTGACACTGCCGCCTGGATTTAAGTATTCGCATTTCGCGTACAAGTGCACGCCTTCCGGGATCTGAAATGCATTTAATTCGACCAGCGGAGTCCTGCCGACCAGTTCGTGCACACTCCGGTATACTGCCAATCCTGTCACCCCATTTATCGATTTAATAAAAGTCCCGGCTGGACTGACAACAGTCGTTAGCCGGAAAATGTGCTGGAATGTTAGTCAGGCAGTCCCTGCCCGCGTACCGGTCAATGATCATCTGTTTTATATAAATGGAGCTCAGCCGCTTATTTTGCATGATTCTCCGCCCCGCTATGTTTTTTTAGTTCTCTCAGCAATGCAAGAACGAATTGTGCAGAATGTTTCGCCGCAGTTTCCAGAAACTGCTCAAAAGAAATATCGGATTTTTTACCGGCGATATCAGATAACGCACGCACAATCAGAAAGGGGACATTAAACTGGAAGCATACTTGGGCAATGGCAGCCGCTTCCATTTCTACTGCCTTCACTTCCGGGAACTGTGTTTTAAGCTTCATGATGCGCTTCGGATCAGCCATAAATGAATCTCCAGTTGCAATCTTTCCTTTGACAATCAGATGCTTTTCCAGCGCTGAAGAAGCCGCCGACTCAGCGAGTTCTGAAAGTCTCCGATCGGGAACATAAACAGCTGGCATCCCCGGCACCTGGCCGGGAGCGTAGCCGAATGCGGTGGCATCTGCATCATGATAAATCACGCCTGAAGAAATGACGACATCGCCGATATTCAGCGAAACGTCAGTCCCTCCCGCCGAACCAGTATTAATGACAACATCAGGATGAAAACGATCAATCAAGAGCGCAGTGCCCAGCGCAGCATTTACTTTGCCTATCCCTGATTGAAGCAACACGGTTTCAAAACCTTCAAGACTGCCGCAGTAAAAGCGGGAATGAGCCACTTCTACTTTCATAACCTCAGTCATTTCTCCTTTTAAAATTTCTACTTCTTCCTCCATAGCACCGATTAACCCGATTTTCATCTTCAACGTCCTTCCGTCACACGTTCTTCTTTTCAGCAATAATCAACCAGGCAAACTGATTCAATTGCTTAAAATAAGGCACAAAGTGGTATCTGCGAAAGATTTGATACATTTCCGAACGCAGTGGATAATATTCTGTCTGTAAATCTTTCAGCAGATGGAAATAACCCTTTTCGTTTGCCCAATGCCGTATCCTGCGCTTTTCAAGCTCCGTGTCAAATAATGTATCTGCAAAAACAATTCTACCATGATCAGCAAGAAAAGCATGATATTTTTTGACAGCCCTGTCTTTCTCGTCGGCAGTCAGGTGGTGAAAGGCAAAAGTGCTGATTATTGTGTCGATGGGCTGTCCGGGATCCGGAAAATCAAGAAAATCCCCATCAGAAATTTCCAGCCCGGGAATTTTTTCAAGGGCAATTCTACGCATATTCTGAGAGGGTTCAATGCCAAACACAATCAGTTTTCTATCAATCAATTTTTGAGTCAGATTGCCTGTTCCCGTTCCAAATTCCAGCACAGTTCCGCGGGCCTGTTTAGCAGCCTCCTCCAGAATAGAATCGTAAGACCTAAACACTTCCCTATATTCAGGGTCTTCGCCTGCCACTGTTTGATCATAATGATCTGCCCATTTTTCAAATGCCCCGATAAATTCCCGCCCCATTATTTATAATCACTCCATTAGTTGTCAGCCTTCAAATAAATTCTTATAATATTAGTATGATTAATTGGTTTAATGGTTTCAAAATATCACATTTTCATTTGGTTTTCAATCCATGCGTACCGAGATTCGAAAATTGCGGGCTTCTTTATGCAAATGCCGATTTTTACACTTTCGATTCATTTTTAACTTGATTCGGTTTGATTTCTTCTTAATTCAGTTCAGTTTCGTTCATTTCGGTTCGGCTTTAACTCAGTTCAGTTCAATTATAAAAAAACTGCCACCTGCAAAGGCAGATGACAGCAAACAAATAATTAAATGAACAGTCTATTATTAACCGGGCTTTTTTACATTATCAGCCTGCCATTTTCCATTTTGATAAATCAGATGGACAACATAAATCGAACTTTGCGCACCCTTCGGTGAAACACGTGCCAGCGAGCTGTTTGTTGAGCCACCGTTTCCCAGCCAAAGGATGGTCATATTGCTCACCGGGATTCCTGTCGCATCTGAAATCGCCTGGACTTGTGCATTCCAGTCGGCCGTTCCTATATCATAAGAAGCCTGATGGTTCTCATCCGATACTTGTGAAGAGCTGGATGAATTGCTTCCAGATGACGTATCATTGGAGACCTGACCTGAATCGGACTGGCTGCTGTCAGCGGACGAGCTCTCGCTCTTCCCCTGTGATGAAGATGAACTGCCTGCGCTTGCCTGTGCCTGAGATTTTGCGGGCTGGGCGGCAGGCTGCGAATTGGACGAATTATTAAATACTGCAATGAGAATGATGCATCCGACTGCCAGAATCAGAAGTGAAACGATACCGATCGTCCAGTTCAGCAGCCTGTCTGTTTTATTTCTTCGCTGTTCAACCCGAGATGAGGCCCCATTCCCTCTCTGGTTTCTCATTCAAACATCCTCCCTTCCTGCAGAAGCGTCAAACCTTCCAGCTGCTGCAAGGACCCATCTACATCCTTTGGCTCTGAAAAAGCCGGATATTCCATGATTATCGGTTTTTCCCTGATTATACTTTTCGAAATAAACCATTTGTCCTGTCTGTCGGTCTGTAAATTAAGGAATTGCCTGCTTTCCTACACTATGCCGTGCACCCCTGACTATTCAGGGTCAACCGAAATATTCCTGCCAGAAATAAAGCGCAAGCTGTTACGCCGACCTGACGCAAGGTTTGCGCTTACATTATATTTTCCGTCTAAACGCTGAAAAAAATCATTCAACCTTCAGAATTTTAACACGGATATCTCCGCCGGGCGTATTGACGCTGACTTCCTCACCGACAGACAGACCAATCAATCCTTTCGCCATGGGCGAATCATTTGAAATTTTACCCGCAAAAGGATCCGATTCCGCACTGCCGACGATCTGATACGTCTCTTCCTCGCCGTCAGGCAACTCCTTGAAAGTGACCGATTTGCCAATCTTGACGACATCAGTCGTTTCATCGTCTTCGATAATGACAGAATTACGAATCATTAACTCAAGCTGCTGTATTCTTGCCTCGACGAAAGCCTGTTCATCCTTGGCTGCATCATACTCGGAGTTTTCAGACAGGTCGCCAAATCCGCGGGCAATTTTAATTCTTTCTACAACTTCCTTGCGTTTTTCAGTTTTGAGATAAACCAGTTCCTGCTCAAGCTTTGCTTTTCCTTCAGCCGTCATGTAATGAAGCTTTTCTGCCATATAAGTTCACGCTCCTAACTAAAATTATCCATACATATTATAGCCAATAATTATTCCAAAGACCGGTATGCGCCAAGTCTCAGTCCGGCGGCTGGGCATCCCTGTTGCTTAGAACCGCACGTATTTTAGTTGCCATCAAGTCAATTGCAACGGAATTTTTTCCGCCCTCGGGAATAATGATATCTGCATAGCGCTTGGTTGGTTCAACAAACTGAAGATGCATCGGGCGTACTGCAGTAAGATATTGATTAATGACCGACTCGACACTTCTTCCGCGTTCTTCAGTATCGCGCAACAGGCGGCGAATAATCCGCAGATCAGAGTCCGTATCAACAAATACCTTAATATCCATCAGATCCCGGAGACGCTTATCTTCAAGGATTAGAATTCCCTCGAGAATAATTACATCTTTAGGATCAACGGGTACAATTTTATCAGATCTTGTATGTACTGTATAGTCATACACCGGTTTTTTTATCGGGTGGAACTTCAGCAGCTCTTTAATTTGCGCGATCAGCAGATCGGTATCAAAAGCCAGCGGATGATCATAATTAGTGAGCAGGCGCTCTTCAAAGGGCTTATCATCCTGTGCTTTATAATAGGAATCCTGCTGAATCACTGCTATGGACCGATCGGAAAAGCTCCGGTAAATCTCGCTGGCGACTGTGGTTTTCCCGGAGCCGGAGCCACCGGCCACACCGATCACAATTGGCTTTCTTCTTTTCATCTTGCGCTCCCCTCCACAGATTCAGGTCCATGCTTTTTGGTACTGACCGCGAGACCGTCGCCAACCGTCAGAAACACCGTCTCAAAATCATTGCGGGCTGCAAGAAAATGGTTAAAACAGTCCACTTTTTCG
The DNA here is from genome assembly GCF_002802965.1 of Sporolactobacillus pectinivorans. Classification (NCBI taxonomy): domain Bacteria; kingdom Bacillati; phylum Bacillota; class Bacilli; order Caryophanales; family Sporolactobacillaceae; genus Sporolactobacillus; species Sporolactobacillus pectinivorans. The sequence goes on from NZ_NXGA01000001.1 coordinate 2,961,428, forward strand.
ACGAGCCGGTGCAGTTGTTTCTTCCTCACGGTATCAATGTCACATACAAGTCCGTGGAAAAAAACATTATCTGTAACTATGACTCCTCCAGTTTTTAGAAAACGGGAATAGTCGAGAAACAAATGCTGATATTGTGCCTTGGCGGCATCAATCAGAATCAGATCAAAAGGGGCTGACTCACACACTTCCTGAAGATCCGCAGTCGCGTCCCCTTCGACAACCCGGATGGATTGATCAAAACCGATCTCACTGATATTCTGCCGTGCTTCACGAATCATTTCCGGGTCACGCTCAATTGAAACGATCCTTGCGCTGTCGCCCGCCGCGATCCGCATTCTGATTGCGGAGTAGCCAATGGCTGTCCCAAGTTCCAAAATCCGTGTGGCTTTCGTCCACCGAATTAGCTGCTGAAGAAAAGCCATGGCTGACGGCTGCATAATCGGAATGTAAATTTCATGGGCTTTTTCTTCCATTCTTCGCAGCTGCTCATTTTCGGCAGTAGTGAATGCCGATGCATATCCGGATAATTTTTCAAAATCAATCAACCAGTTTTTCTTCCCTTCAAAGTATTACTACGGACGTAATCCATTTTCACGTGATCGAGTCTCGGTCAGGATTTTTGAGCCCATTCATGTTGATATTTTGCAATAATGGCCTGCTGCTCGGCATAAGTTTTCGAATAATATATTTTTCCGTTTGGACGTGCATAAAAAAACAGATTATCTGACGGGACAGGTTCCAAGACTGCCTGAATCGCATTGGCTGCCGGACTGCCTATGGGTCCGACCGGTAATCCCGGCTGGGTATAAGTATTGAACGGTGTATCTGTCTGCAGATCTTTCTGCGTATAATTCGTGATTCTCCTCTGCTCGCCATAGGCAACCGAAGGGTCCGTCTGCAGCTTCATCTTGAGCTTCAGGCGGTTGTAAAAGACACCGGCGATTTTCCCGCGGTTCGCCGCATCGGGCGCTTCCTGTTCAACCAGAGAGGCCAACGTCAGTATTTTGTGCACGGAACCAAGCTGATTCGCGTTGATTTGCGATGAAAAGCGCTTAAGCGTCTGTCCGGTCTGACTCAGCATCGGGTCGACCATCTGGTCCAGTGTGAGAGGCTTTTTTCCTTTTGTAAAGCGATAAATTCCAGGGGAAAGATAACCTTCCAGTGGATAATCAATGCCCTTGGCAAGAATCTCATCCGTCAGAAAAGGATAACGGCTCATATAATGTTTCCGGATGTATGTCCTGTCGCTTAAATCCTTCAGAATTTCTTTTTTATCAAGCCCGGAAACCTTTGCCATCTCTCCGGCAATTTCACTGACCCACATGTCTTGGCGAACATCCACCAACAGAATTATTCCGGGATGTTCTCCTTTTCCCAGAACGTCCATCATCCTGCTGACGGACATTTTCTGAGTAAATACATATTTCCCGGCACGATAATTGTTCCGGTGGTTCCATCTTGCGTAAAATTCAAATGCCCACGCCTGGCGAATCAGCCCTTTTTTCTGAAGTAACTGCCCAATATCTTTCAAAGACGATCCTGATGGAACAGTAATCGTTACCTCATGGCCATTGCGGCTGTTGACCGGGGTCAGCAGCCCGCTGTAATATTTTGAAAAACCCCAGGCTGAAACAGCGATTAAAACAATCACAATACCTGCTATAATTATGGCTAACCGCCATCGCAGTTTTGGCAACCTCAAAACAAGCCGCCCCCTTCCAAGTATACCTCGTCCATTATACACTAACTTTAATAAAAATCCGCCCTGATTTCGACAGAATTCGAACTTCTGAACTGTTTATCAGACAAACTTAACTAATGAGAGCCGCTGTGCTTCAGAAAAACGGCCAACCAGCCGTATATTAAAAAGCCCCCGTTCTCAGCAGGGGCTTTCTGCTTATTCTTCTTCACTGAATGTATTGATCATTTCTTCAACGATATCCCATTCCTCATCAGTTTCAATAGGAAACAGTTTGAACTCATCGTCCTCTCCTTCATACCTGAAAGCAAAAACTTCTTCATCTTCATCCGTGCTGTCACTTTCTTCTTCCACCGGCGTCACAACGACATAGGATTTGTCCGTTTCCGGAACATCAAAATAAAATAAGACGTCAAAAAGGCTTTCATCACCGTTCTGATCAGGGATTACAATCCGATCCTCTTCCTCACTGCTTGGCTGTATAATCGGATAATGATTATGTTCACTCATCTCTTTTTTTCTCCATTCTTTTTTTATCTAGATAACTTTGCAGAATCAATACCGCAGCTTCTTTGTCAATGACTTTTTTGCGCTTTTTTCGGCTCAAGTCGGCATCAATCAAAATACGTTCTGCTGCCGCAGTCGTCAAGCGTTCATCCCACATGTCAACCGGGAGATGAAACTTTCTCCGCGTGCTTTTGGCAAAACCTCTTGAGGCCTGCGCACGCGCAGTTTCTGTCCCAACAAGATCCATCGGGAGCCCGACGACGATGGAATCCACTTCGTATTGTTTAATCAGTTCCTGCAACCGCTCAAAAAGCAGGTTTTTCTTATGTTCGACATAACGTATCGTTTCAATACCCTGCGCTGTCAGCTCCAGTGGATCGCTGATCGCTACGCCGACCGTCACCGAACCGAAATCCATGCCCATAATTCTCATTCTCTGTCCCACTTTTTCTTGAGGTAATAGGTGACCAGTTCCTCGATAATTTCATCCCGCTCAATTCTTCGGATCAGCTTCCTTGCCTCTTTATGTCTGGGAATATAAGCGGGATCGCCGGAAATCAGATACCCGACGATCTGATTAATTGGATTATAGCCCTTTTCTTCCAAAGCGTCATATACCTGAAACAGGACTTCGTGCACATTATGCCTGTCCTGATCGCCGAAGTTAAACATCATTGTTTTGTCCAATATCATCATCCCCTGTAAAGGCTGCATTCCCTAATGCATGCAATTCCCTTCAGATCACGTAAAGAAACTTCTTTCCCGGGCTTTATCTCGCACGCAGCAGTCAGCGCACCGCCGTTTTTTCAATCATACCGGAAACTGCCTGCAGCGCTTCCGGTATCCTTTCTGGCAGACGCCCACCGGCCTGAGCCATATCCGGACGGCCTCCGCCTCCGCCTCCGCAGATCGCAGCAACCTCTTTGATTATTTTCCCCGCATGGAATCCCTTCGCAACAAGATCCTTTGTCACACCGGAAACAAGATGAACCTTGCCGTCTTCCACAGAGGCCAGCACAACAACAAGCGATTGAAAATGATGCTTCAGTTCGTCAGCCATGGCGCGTAACCGGTTCATATCCATGCTGTCCACTTTTGCAGCGACATAGGATACTTCACCGGCTTTTCTGACAGACTGTTCCAGTTCGCCGGCCTTCGCATTCCCGAGTTTCGCCATCAGCGTCTCATTTTCCCGATCAAGGTCCCTGATCTGCTGCTGAATTGCGTCAATCCGATCCGGAAGCAGATCCGGTGTCGTCTTTAATTTCCCCGAAATGTTTTTCAGTTCAAGTTTGTTCCGATACATCTTTTCATAGGCTTTTCGCCCGGTAAGGGCCTCAATCCTGCGAGTGCCCGCTCCGATTCCGCTCTCAGAAACGATCGTAAACAGGCCCAGTTCTGAAGTGTTTTTTACATGGCATCCGCCACAAAGTTCAAGGCTGTAATCTCCCGCATTGACAACACGGACGATTTTTCCATATTTCTCACCGAAAAGTGCCACCGCGCCCAACTTTTTTGCTGCGTCAATCGGCATCTCTTTTGTCGTAACCGGAAGCTGTTCCCAGATTTTTTCATTGATGATCTGCTCGATTTTTTCGAGCTCCTCTTCAGTGACCTGTCCATAGTGGGAAAAATCAAAACGCAGCCGATCAGCAGAAACGTAGGAGCCTGCCTGATTGACATGGCTGCCCAGCGTATCTTTCAAAGCCTGGTCAAGCAGGTGTGTCGCAGTGTGATTTTTCTGAATCGACAACCGCACCTGTAGGTCAATCGCCGCCGTCACCTTGTCACCGGTATTAATCTGGCCGTTTTCAACAATACAGGTATGAAGATTCTGGCCGTTAGGCGCCTTTTGGACATCTTTAACGCGCAGCGAAACTGTTTCACTGGAGAGCAAGCCCTGATCAGCAACCTGGCCGCCCATTTCTGCATAAAATGGTGTACGATCCAGCATCAGCTGTATCCTTTCCCCTTCCGAAGCGCTGTTCACCGTCTCATTCTCTCTGACAATCGCTATAACTTTCGCATCCTGAATGGTGAACCGGTCATAGCCGACAAATTCACTTTTTTCAGTAATGTTGCGAAGTGTATCACTCTGAACCTGCATGGACTTCAGATTACGGCGAGCAGAGCGCGCGCGGTTGCGCTGTTTCTCAAGCTCCTGTTCAAAGCCCTTATGGTCTATTTCCAGCCCTTCCTGATGTGCATATTCTTCAGTGAGTTCCACAGGAAAGCCGAATGTATCATACAATTTGAACACATCACTGCCGGAGATTTCCGGTTTTTTCTGCAGTTTTGCTTCAGAGATCTGCTGCTTCAGAATAGACATACCTTCATGAATCGTCTCTTGAAAGCGTTCCTCTTCACCGCGGATAATTTTCTGAACATACGGTGCCTTTTCTTCGACTTCCTTGTAATAATCCTTCATAATGTCGGCAACGACAGGAACCAGTTCATACAGGAACGGCTTATTAATGCCAATGTCCATAGCATAGCGAACGGCGCGCCGGATCAGGCGGCGAAGCACATAGCCACGCCCTTCGTTTGATGGAAGAGCTCCGTCGGCGATCGCAAATGAGACGGCCCGTGCGTGATCAGCAATGACTTTGAACGCCGTATTACGCTCGCCTTTTTTGTATCTGGAACCTGAAATTTCTTCGATTTTATGAATGATCGGCAGGAACAGATCGGTATCGAAGTTGGTTTCCCCATTCTGGATAACACTGACCATACGTTCCAGTCCCATACCGGTATCAATGTTCTTTTTCGGAAGCGGTGTGTGGGTACCATCGGGATTATGGTTAAACTGTGAAAAGACAAGATTCCACACTTCGAGATAGCGCTCATTTTCTCCACCCGGGTAAAGTTCGGGATCATCAGGATCATTCCCGAAAGCTTCACCACGATCGTAGAAAATCTCGGTATTCGGACCGCTCGGGCCTTCGCCGATATCCCAGAAATTATGTTCCAACTTGATAATGCGCTCATCCGGAATACCGATCTTTTCATGCCAAAGTTTATAGGCTTCCTCATCCTCAGGATAGACGGTCACCGAAAGTTTTTCCGGATCAAACGCAATCCAGTCCGGGCTTGTCAGAAATTCCCATGCCCAGGCAATGGCTTCCTTCTTAAAATAATCACCGACCGAGAAATTACCGAGCATCTCAAAAAATGTATGATGACGGGCTGTGTAGCCGACATTCTCAATATCATTAGTGCGGATCGCCTTCTGTGCATTGCAGATGCGCGGATTTTTCGGAACAATCCGGCCGTCAAAATACTTTTTCAGCGTTGCGACCCCGCTGTTAATCCAGAGAAGTGAAGGATCATCAACCGGAATCAAAGAAGCGCTTGGTTCAACGGAATGTCCCTTCCCCTTGAAAAAGTCCAAAAACATTTGTCTGACCTCAGATGAACTGAGTTGTTTCATCATTAGAACCCCCACTCATTTATAAAGAAAAAATCCAAAGGCGATGAACGAAAAAAGCTTCCATCCTATCATCATGAAAGGACGAAAGCTTCCCGCTGAACAAACATGCCGCGATGAAAAGAAAGACATCTGCAGCTCCGCTGGGCAGGCAAACCTGTTCAGCCAGTCTGACACGAACGCCTCTCTTTAATCCTTGAAAAGAGCCATCACCCGTTGCACTTCAATTCGTTCGAACAGCTGCGGCTGCATCTGCTGTCGCTACTCTCTTCGTCTCGTTTTCATTATTCTGCCGCTATTATAGATGAAATTTCCCTTATTTGTCAATTGTCCGGAACCTTCCCTTCAGGTGGTGAAAGCAGGTACGGATAACGATAAAGCAGGGAATGGCCAGCAGCATGCCGATGATCCCGGCAAGTTCCCCGCCGATACCGAGCGAGAGCATAATATAAAGTGGATGAATATCCACACTTTTTCCGACAACAAATGGTTCGATGACATTTCCCTCGAGAAACTGGATCAGAAGGATCATCAGAATGACACCAATGACGGAATACATAGACTGAGTGGCAGCCATCAGTATAGCCGGAGCCGCCCCGATCAACGGTCCAAAATACGGAATAAGGTCAGTAGCCCCGATAAAAATACCAAAGACAATCGGGTAGGGCACTTTTAATATCCAAAGGCCGAGAGAAGCCATCACAGCAAGGATGGCGCAAACGGTCAGCTGGCCGCGAATGTAATCGCCTATAGAACGATCCATCTCTGCCAGCATTGCCGCCGTCTGGCTGCGCCATTTTTTCGGGATCAGATACAGTGCACCTTTTTTTATCCGGTCTGCATCCTTTAGAAAATAGAAAGCAAGAAAAGGAATAATAAACAGAGTGAAGAGTGACTGGATCAGTCCTGAACACCAATCCATCACTCTGTCGGACATGTTGCCGAAGCCCTGACGGATTCTGGCCAGTGCCTTATTGACCTGATCGTGCGCAGCCTCTGGAGTCGAACCGTAAACATGATCAATATTGGACTGGTATATCGCTTCGTATTTTGAAAATTCATTGTTCAGCCCGCGGATCTCATGGATGAAAATCGGACCGCCCTTGAAAAGGATCAGGCCGACAAGGCCAAAAAACAGCGCATAGATACCGAGAATGGCAACAGTTCTCGGCAATCCCACTCTGCTAATGCGTCTAACCAGCGGATGCAGCAGATATGCAATAACCCCCGCCGCGGCAAAGGGAAAAGCTACCCTTAGAATAAACTGCGCCAGCACGCTCAGCATCGGAAGCAGACGATAAAATAGATAACCATTCAAAAAAAGGAGCAAAATAATCGTTAACACTTTCATCCATTGCAAAGCGGGCCACTTGCGCATGGTCATCCCTCCATGCCTAGTCTTGCCCACTCGGTTGGAAAATCTTCATCCGCACGCGAAAAAACTAGCCAATCAAAAACCGTTCGCTTTTGCCTCAAGTTCCGATGCCTTAAAAAGGTCATCCAAAGTTGTCAAAGTCCCGTCTTCCTCAACCTGGCTGAGCGAGAGCTTCCCGTCTTCCAGGGTCAGTTCAATAAAACAATCCCAGCAATAATATTGGTTGGCACTCAATTTGCCGATATTTGTGCTTGAACAATTCGGACATTTCATTTGCTTTCACCTCGTGATGCAGAGGAAACCATTCCTTTATCCCTCCGCTTTGCTTATTCGCATCCATGTCCAAAAAAGCGAAAAAATATACCTGTTCTGAAACAGGTACAAAAAAATTTTATCGGGCAGCTAATAGTCGACATGCAACGTCTGCTATTCGACAAACAAATGATACGGCGGCAAACGCCGATAAATCTGAATGGATCGCGTTTATCCGCCTTATATTTTTGGCCTTCCGCAAAAATAAAAATCTTCGAAAATGCGTGACGTGCCGGGCGACAGCGACCAGCATGTTGCGCACTATCCGAATGCTTTTAAATCTCGTGCCAATTTTTTCATTTGATTGTTTCGTCTTTTACGCTTTCCAAAGGCATATGCAGTCGCTCTTGCAGCTTTTTCCCAAGATTTGAATGCCGCAGATCGATGTCATTCCGGCTGACCGCCTGATTAAAGGCTTCTGCATCGCCGCACAACATCAAATACTCTTTGCTGCGCGTCACTGCAGTATAAATCAGATTACGCCTGAGCATCCGATGATAGCCGCGGACAACCGGAAGGATGACAATCGGGAATTCACTGCCCTGCGCTTTATGGATAGAGCAGCAGTAGGCTAAAGTGAGCTGATTCAGATCGTGTTTCAGGTACTTGACTTCAATACCGTCAAAAGAAACGATAATTGTATCTTCATTATCTGTCGTTTCTTTCGCTTTCATAATAGCGGCAATTTCTCCGATATCCCCGTTGTACACCTGATCATCGGGATTATTGACAAGCTGAAGCACTTTGTCATGCACACGAAACACATGATCGCCATAGGTCAGGGAACGTTTCTGATCCGATCCAGGATTAAACAGTTGCTGCAAGGCTTCGTTGATTTTTTCAATACCGGCGTTGCCCCGATAAATCGGGGCAAGAACTTGAATATCTTTCGGCTGATAGCCCTTTTTCTCCGCACCTGAAGCGATCTGGCATACAGCCTCCACAACCTGGCCCTGGTGACAGGAAAAAAAACGGCGATCATTTCTGGGTGAAGACACATCTTGCACCGATCCTTCTTTAATCTGATGAGCGAGTTCGATAATCGATGAACCCTGTGCCTGGCGAAAAATGTCGGTCAGCTTGACAACCGGAATTACACCGGATTGAATCAGGTCGCTCAACACTTGCCCCGGTCCGACAGAGGGAAGCTGATCCTCGTCGCCGACAATGACCATCTTCATGCCTTCCGGAAGTGATTTCAGCAGCTGATTGGCAAGCCAGATGTCAACCATTGACATTTCGTCGACGACAAGCAGCTGCCCCTCAACCGGATCATCTTCATCATGGACATATCCTGATCCACCGGTCCAGCCGAGCAGGCGATGGATGGTCACCGCAGGAATTCCTGTCGATTCCTTCATCCGTTTGGCAGCCCGGCCCGTCGGTGCAACAAGCAATACAGGATAGGGATGCTCGCTGTCGTAATCTTTCGGCTCCAGCGAGAGGCTGTTGAGTTCCGCAAAAACCTCGACAATTCCGCGAATGACTGTCGTTTTACCTGTACCTGGCCCCCCCGTTAGAATCATCAGCGGAGACAAAATTGCCTGACGGATCGCTTTCTGCTGGCTTTCGGCATACTGCATCGACAATTTTTCCTCAACTTTTCCCAAAGCTTCAAGAAATTCTGTCTCTGAAAACTCATCAGAAGGGGCAGCCTGTTCCATCAATTTCTGAATTCCTGTCACAATCCCCTTTTCCGCATAATAAAGCTCCGGAAGATAGAGGTCTTCATCTTCACGGACCAGCTTTCCATCCTCTTCAAGAGTGTCCAGTTCACGGACAAGATCCTCTTCGCCAATCACCGGACCGAAAGATGTGAGCAGCTTTCGGGCGGCTTGAACCGTCTCTTCATAGGGCATAAAAACATGCCCGTCATTCATTGCCCGCTCATTCAGCCAGTAAAGAAAAGCGGCCTGGATCCGCGCCGGATTATTGCCTGTTATACCAAGGGTAGAAGCAAGCTCATCAGCACGCTGAAATCCGATTCCCTCAATATCTTCTATCAATTGATAGGGATTGTCCCTGATTATTTCGAGCGTCTCATCACCATAAGCCTGATAAATTTTCATCGCCAGTTGGGAGCCGAATCCGAAGTCAGACAGACCGATCAGTATTCTTTCCAGGCCCTCGTTTTTAAGCAGTGTCTCAGCGATAAAATTCGCTTTTTCTTTATCCAGTTTTGGTACGCTTTCAAGGCAGGAAGGATCGTTCAATATCTTTGTAATGGCATTGTCTCCAATCGCCTCAATGATCGATTGTGCCGTTTTCTTGCCAACTCCGGGGAAAAGGTCGCCCGACAGATACTGAACCATGCCCGTCCGCGACTGCGGCAGCAGTTTGTGGTAGCTCTCCACCTCATATTGCTGGCCATATCTCGGATGTGTTTTCAGCTTGCCGAAAAACTGATAGGTTTCATGCAGATGGGCGGCAGGAAAGTAGCCGACAACCGTAATTTCTTTTCCGTCCACAGGCTCATCCGTTTCAATAATTCTGATCATCATTACCGTGTAGCCATTATCGCTGTTTTGAAAAACAATGCGCTCCGGTTCACCTTTAATAGACGGTCGATCTTCCGAAAATAAATGCATTGATGCCTGTTCCGCCATGTTTCCCGCCACCCTTTCACTGCAGAATGTGTTCGCGGATTTCTATGATTAACTCCGGGTTTTGTCAGAGTATCCTTTTTTTTCAAGTTTTTTCAGTCCGTTTGCGGCAAGCATATGTCTGGGATTCAATGCGAGCGCTTTTGTAAAATGCGCCGCTGCTTCATGCTGNCAGAGTATCCTTTCAAGTTTTTTCAGTCCGTTTGCGGCAAGCATATGTCTGGGATTCAATGCGAGCGCTTTTGTAAAATGCGCCGCTGCTTCATGCTGCTGCTTGCGGAACGCGGCAACAACACCAAGATTATAATGAGCATCCGCATGGCGTGGATTCTCCCGAAGCACCGTAAGAAATTGCTTCTCTGCTGTCTCCAACTGACCGAAACGGGCCAATGCCAAGCCATACTGAAATCGCGCCTCCGTGTCTGAACTGTTCAGCTCAACAGCACGCTGAAAAGCGGCAAGCGCCTGCCCGTTTTTTCCAAGATTCAGAGCCGACCGGCCAATCATATAGTAGAGATCTCCGTTGTCCATTCCGTTGGCGCTTGCCTGATTAAAACGTTCAAGTGCTTGCCCAAAATCCCCCGACTCAAAAAGCGCATTGCCATATCCGAATGACGCAGCGGCATTATCCGGATCAATAGAGAGCGCCTTCTCAAAGAAAGCAGGCGCTCTTCCGGACTGACCGACAGTGATCAGCAAATTGCCGAAATTCGTGTAGCCTTCCGGATCGTCCGGATCAGCAGATATTGCCTGATCCAAGACGTGGGCAGCCTCCCCGAATTTCCTCATTTTTAATAGCCTATAGACTTTCTCCATTTCACTCTTCAAATCGATCCACTCCAAGCCTGCAAAAAAGCCCGGCTCTCAAATCGGAGCCGAGTCTGCAAAGTCAATAACTGCATCCGTTCCCTGATTCAGAACAGTGCTTATCGTTGCTCCGCCAAGGCAGGCATCACCATCATAAAGGACTACCGCCTGGCCAGGTGTAATCGCCCACTCCAATTCGTCAAACACAACTTCCAGGCGGTTATCCGGCAACACATGAACTGTTACCGGACGATCTTTCTGGCGATAGCGGAACTTTGCGGTGCAGTGAAAAACCTGCTTTTCCGGTGCCCCGCTGATCCAGTTCACGTTCTCTGCGATCAAGCCCTGCGAGTAAAGCGCAGGATGATCTTTGCCCGGTACGACGTAAAGAATATTATGCTTTACATCTTTCCCGCAAACAAACCATGGACCGCCCGGGCCGCCGATACCCAGTCCCTGGCGCTGGCCGTTCGTGTAATACATCAATCCGTCATGATAGCCCTTCAGTTCACCGTTTACCGTTCGGATCTCGCCGCGGTTAGCCGGTAGATAGTGGCTGAGAAATTCTTTAAAATTGCGTTCCCCGATAAAACAAATCCCAGTGCTGTCTTTTTTATCCGCCGTTGCCAGATGATGGTTGCGGGCGATTTCCCGGACTTCCGGTTTTTCAAGATCACCAAGAGGGAAGATTACTTTTGAGATCTGTTCTTGGGACAACTGATTCAGAAAATAGGTCTGATCTTTGTTCTGGTCAACCGAGCGAATCATCCAAGTTTTCCCATCTTTTTGTTCTGTTCGTGCATAATGACCGGTTGCTACGTAATCTGCGCCGAGAGACAAGGCATGATCCAGAAACGCCTTGAATTTAATCTCCTTATTGCAAACGACATCCGGATTCGGTGTCCGGCCGGCTTTGTATTCTTCAAGAAAATAAGTGAAAACGCGGTCCCAGTACTGCTTTTCAAAGTTTACCGCATAATATGGGATACCGATTTGGTTGGCCACCCGTACGACGTCCTCAAAATCTTCGGTTGCTGTGCAAACGCCGTTTTCATCCGTGTCGTCCCAATTTTTCATAAAAATACCGACTACATCATAGCCCTTCCGTTTCAGCAGAAGAGCGGCAACTGAAGAATCCACACCGCCCGACATGCCAACGACAACCCTCGTATGACTGGGTAATTTCGTCAAAGCCTTTCACCAGCCTTTCCTGATTCAACAAGCTCGCGAACCGCACGGGCAATCACTGTACCCGCCTGTGCAACAAGCTCAGGTGTGCTGCCGCTACCGAAACTGATTCTGATCGAGCTCCGGGTTTCCGGTGCGCCCGTACCAAACATCGCAGTGAGGACATGGGACGGTTCCACCGAGCCCGCTGTGCAGGCCGAACCGCTAGATACAGCAATTCCCTCAAGATCGAGTTTTGTGAGCAGTGCTTCCACCTGAGTCCCTGGAAAATACAGATTCAACACCTGTGGAAGAAAGTGTTCAGGATTTCCATTAATCCGATAGCTGACCTCCGCTGCGTCCAAAGTTTTCAGCAAAACCCGCCGTACACGGAGGCAGGCGTCGATCCGTTCCGGCAGATGATCCGCTACGATATCAACCGCTTTGCCCAGCCCGGCAATTGCCGGAACATTCTCAGTGCCGGCGCGCCGTTTCCGTTCCTGATCACCGCCATGGGTAAATGATTCGAGTGCAACCCCGTCACGTACATAAAGAAAGCCAATGCCTTTAGGACCGCCGATTTTATGTCCGGTCATCGACAGAAGATCAATCGGGGTATCTTTCACGTCCATGTCCACTGTACCAAATGCCTGAACCGCATCGGTGTGAAACAAAGCCTGGTGGGAGGAAAGTAAATCTGCGATCTCGCGTATCGGCTGAACGGTCCCGACTTCGTTATTGCCATACATGATCGTTACAAGAATCGTATCAGCGCGCAATTTTGACTTTAAATCATCTATTGAAATCCGACCGGTTTGATCGACATCGAGATAATCGACATCAAATCCCTGACTCTCAAGATACTCGCACGTTCTGAATACTCCGTGATGCTCAATTTTAGTCGTAATAATATGCTTCCCGAATTTTCGGTTCGCCAGAGCAGCTCCGATAATAGCCATATTATCGCCTTCGGTGCCCCCGCTCGTAAAAACGATTTCCCTGCTCCCCGCTCCGATATATTTTGCAATGGCGTGGCGCGCATCATCGATGATCTTACGCGCCTGCCTGCCGAACGAATGAATACTTGAAGGATTACCAATTGCATTCTGATAGGTTTCTACCATTACTTTCAGTACCTTCGGATCAATCGGCGTTGTCGCAGCATGATCAAGATAAATAGGATCCATGCCAGATCACTCCCTTATTAAATCATTCAGATTTTAATGGACAGATCAGACACCGGGAATTTTCTTCTCCATGCTCTGCCTGCCCTCCTTTTTCAGATATAAAACATGTCAGGATCCTGAACCTGCGGGTCGGAATCATAATGGATCAGGTCATCAAGTGTTGTCCCCTGGAGGACATCCTTGACGGCATCTCTGATTTTTACCCACAGTTCCCTTTTGGCCGGATCGTCATCTTCCATAACCTCGACCGGCTGAATCGGTCCTTCCAGCACGCGGATGACATCAGCGGCGGTAATCTCATTGGGCATCTTTGAAAGTACATAACCCCCGTACGCACCGCGGACACTGCTGACCAGTCCCGCATTTCGAAGCGGTGCAATTAACTGCTCCAGATAGTGTTCCGACAGATTATGTTCGTTCGCGATCGCTTTAAGCGACAGCGGGCCCCTTCCTTTATTTTTTGCCAGAGCCATCATAATCGTCAGCCCGTAGCGTCCTTTAGTCGAAATCTTCATGACGAACCTCCTCATTTTACTGTCAGATGACAGTGTAAACCAATATATATTCAGAAGTTATATAATTGTAAGACCACGGCTGATGGTCGGGAGCATCATGTTTCGCCCTTTCCTTCTAAAACAGCCAGTCAGTTAATGCAAAATCAAAAAGCGCCTGATCATCTATGGTAAAATAGGAACAGACTCTAGGTTATTATAGACGAAAAATGTACGTCTTGCACGTTTTTAAGTCTGCATATCTTTTGAAACCGTACTGGATGAAAGGATGACGGTGATGGATCTTTTTGATTTTCCTGCTGAAGAGCCGGGCAGCGCTGGCGGACGGCCGCTCGCCGACAGGATGCGGCCACAGACATTGGATGAGTTCGTCGGCCAGGATCAGATTGTCGGTGAAGGCCGGCTTCTTCGGCGAGCGATACAGGCCGATAAACTGACACCGATGATCTTCTTCGGTCCTCCGGGAACGGGAAAAACAACATTAGCGCATATTATTGCGAAATCGACTTCTGCCTATTTCGAGCAGTTGAACGCTGTGACGGCAGGCGTCGGTGATTTGAGAAAAATTATTGCCGGAGCGGAAGACCGTCTGAAATTTGATCAGCAGAAAACAATCCTTTTTATCGACGAAATCCATCGTTTTAATAAAAGCCAGCAGGATGCCCTGCTTCCATCTGTTGAGAAGGGAACCATCATCCTGATCGGCGCTACGACGGAAAGCCCGATGTTTGAAATCAATCCCGCGCTGCTTTCCAGATCGCGCCTCTTCCGCTTCGTCCCGCTTACCCAGGAGAACATCCGGAAGATACTTGATCATGCATTAAGCGACAAGAAAAAGGGCTACGGCGATTATAAGATTCAGGCGGATAGCGATGCACTCGATCATCTCGTCCGAGTGGCAAACGGCGACAGCCGGACTGCTTTGCATGCTCTTGAACTCGCTGTTCTGACGACGGATCCGGATAAAGACGGTGTCATCCACATTGACCGGAGCGTCGCCGAAGAATCGATTCAGGAAAAAGTGCTGCAGTATGATAAAAAAGGGGACAATCATTATGATACGGTCTCCGCTTTTATCAAAAGCATGCGCGGATCCGATCCCGATGCGACACTGTACTGGCTGGCCAAAATGATTGCCGCGGGAGAAGATCCGAAATTCATCGCCCGGCGGATTTTTATCCATGCTGCGGAGGACGTCGGCCTGGCCGATCCGAATGCTATTCTGGTCGCCAACGCCGCGGTGACTGCCGTAACCTTTATCGGGCTGCCCGAAGCGCGCATTCCACTGGCCGAAGCGGCGCTCTATGTCGCCACCGCGCCTAAAAGCAATGCTGCGGTCGTNTGGCCGATCCCTATTCTGGTCGCCAACGCCGCGGTGACTGCCGTAACCTTTATCGGGCTGCCCGAAGCGCGCATTCCACTGGCCGAAGCGGCGCTCTATGTCGCCACCGCGCCTAAAAGCAATGCTGCGGTCGTTGGAATCGACCAGGCGCTGTCGACAGTAAAAAATGAGAAAACCGGTGAAGTCCCGATGCACCTTCGCGATGCGCATTATAAAGGTGCGGAGAAGCTTGGGCACGGTAAGGGTTATCTTTACCCGCATGACTTTGAAGGCGGCTATGTCCCTCAGGACTATCTGCCGGAGCATCTGCAAAACAAGAAATTCTATCACCCGTCCCCGCGCGGTTATGAACGCACAGTGCAAAAAAGATTGGACTATTTTGTCCACAGGGACCAGGAGAAAAAATAAGAGATTTCCTTCAACAATGACTCTTATCTTTTTTACTGATTAAATAAAGTTGTGTATAAAGAAAACTTGGCAAAGCCAAGCCTCTGGCGCAGGCTGCGCCTTAGTTGTGACGGCCATGGATGGCCTAATGCCGAACATGCCACAGGACGTGGCGTTTTATGTTCGGCCGCTTATAATCCGCTAAAATTTTATACTTTCTTATAGTATAAAAAATTTTCTGATTGTCTATCCTTCTTACATAAAGTTAAAGATTATTTAAGGGAATGGCGGGGCCCTGCTTCGCAAGTTTCCTTTAAGTAGCAAGAATGCAAGAAGGAGAGAATACCATGACAAAAGTGAGACAAGATGCCTGGTCGCACGAAGACGACCTGCTGCTTGCAGAAACCGTGCTGCGCCATATCCGTGAGGGAAGCACGCAGCTGGACGCATTTGAAGAAGTCGGCGACCGGCTGAACCGGACCGGCGCTGCCTGCGGTTTTCGCTGGAATGCTATCGTCCGTAGAAAATATGAGCAGGCGATCAGCATTGCCAAGAAACAGCGCAAACAAAAAAAGCGGAACGAGCAGCGCGCACGGGTTGTCCATCCATCACCCGCTATTCCTGCAATGGAAACCGCTTATCTGACCGATCCGGCAGAAGTACATCAACCGGATGAACCGGCTCACACCGTGCCTGAAAACGAGACTGAACGCCAGGCAGCTGAGCAGGACGCTATTAGTCTTCCCGAAGTCATTTCATATTTGCAGACACTTCAGCATGGCACAGCGATGAGCGACCGGCTGGAACGCGAGAACGGACACCTGAAAACAGAAAACAGCCGACTTTTACAAAAAGTCGATGAACTGGAAAAAGAGGTCGGGAACCTGCAAAACCGGCAGCAGACCGTTGAGGATGATTACCAGGCACTGATCGGCATCATGGATCGTGCCCGAAGAATGGTCGCATTTCAGGACCAGGCTTCCGATCAGGGCGCCACATTCAAAATGGACCAGAACGGTAATCTGGAGAAAATTGCAAAGTAAGAAATATCATTTAGTAAAAAAATATTATATGATGAAAAACAGCCGTAAGATAATGCTAGACCCCTTCTTATGGTTGTTTTTTATTCAAATTTTAAATTTACCGTCTGCCCTGAAAATAAATCCCTGTTTCCGATCAACCCCTGTTTGTCGTATAATATTTCTAAAGTCCTACATAATTTTTATTTTCTATCGTCCAGATTAACAGATTTACCTACGGTATAGCGTTCATCCTTTGTTAAAGTACTTTTCCGAATTTCAGCAGAGAGGACTGCAATTATGATTAATAGTTTAAGAGAATATTTGGAAACTGCCTGTGAACGAAAAGCCTCAGATCTTCATATTTCTGTCGGCATTCCGCCAACCATAAGGACAAATGGTGAACTTGTAGCGCTTGAACGTCCGGACATTACTCCTGAAGATACAGAAACAATGATCAGGAGCATTTTATCGGACGAGCAATTGGCCAAACTGAACAGCCAGGGTGAACTCGATTTTTCTTTTAGCATCCCTAAGTTATCGCGATTCCGCGTTAACGCCTTCAGGCAACGTTCTTGCCTCAGTCTTGCTTTTCGGGTGATTCCGCAGAATATTCCTGATCTGGCATCGCTTCATTTACCTGATGAATTGAGGGCACTCTCTCACCGTTCACACGGACTGCTTTTGGTAACCGGCCCTGCCGGCAGTGGAAAATCAACAACGCTGGCTGCACTCGTGGACGATATGAATAAAAACGCAAGAAAACATGTTATTACACTTGAAGATCCAATCGAATACTTGCACAAACACAATCAGTGTATTATTCAGCAGCGAGAGGTAGGAAGTGACACACAGTCATTCGCAGTCGGCCTGCGCGCCGCACTCCGCGAAGATCCCGATGTTATTCTCGTCGGTGAATTGCATGACATGGATACTATACGAACTGCCCTTACAGCAGCTGAAACCGGTCATCTTGTGCTGGCAGCGATGCACACGAGTGATGCCGTATCAACTGTGAATCGACTGATAGATATCTTTCCCGCTGAACAGCAGGGACAGATACGGGTTCAGCTTGCTGCTGAACTCGCTGCCGTGATCTCACAGCGCCTTTTCCCGACTTCTGATTTTTCCGGAAGAAGGGTTGCCACAGAAGTGATGATTAACAATAAGAACATTGGACATCTGATCCGTGAAGGAAAAATATATCAGATTCCAAGTGTCATTCAAGTGGATCATGCATCTGGAATGCAGACCATGGCTTCCTGTATACAAGGCCTGCTTGCCCGTAAAGCGATCGCCACTGACGCTGTTGTACCGCTTCTGAAACGTTAGAAAATCTGTTTGAAGAGCGAAAATTCAGGATTGATCAGAATAGCTGAAACTCCCTTTTGTTTGTTAAAGAAAACTTGGCAAAGCCAAGCCTCTGGTGCAGGCTGAGCCTTAGTTGTGACGGCCATGGATGGCCTAATGCCGAACATGCCACAGGACGTGGCGTTTTATGTTCGGCCGCTTACAATCCGCTAAAATTTTATACTTTCTTATAGTAAAATAAAGAAACTTATCCGGCACAGGAAAGACATTTTAATCATGCATTAAACGAATACCGGAGTCTCTTTTCCGAGATCGTTTCAACCTCATAGAGGCAGGTGCACCATAAATGTTTGTTATGAGCATATATGTTACCGTCGCTGGTTTGGTTCTTGGCTCTTTTTACAATGTTGTCGGTCTTCGGGTGACCGGGGGGCAATCAATTGTTGCTCCACCTTCACGGTGCCCCTCTTGCGGACAGCGTCTCAGATTTCGTGATCTGGTTCCGGTTTTTTCATTTATTATACTAAGAGGAAGATGCCGGTCGTGCCATCAAAAAATTTCAATGATTTATCCGATCATTGAAGCATCAACCGGACTGCTGTTTTTGTTTAACTTTTTTCATGCAAAGTCCACTGAAGAAATGCTAACGGGATGGCTTTTAGTTTCTCTTCTGATGATTGTACTCGTCACAGACTTAACCAAAATGATCATTCCTGATAAAATTCTCATCTGTTTTCTTGTCTTCTTTATCATTTTCCGCTTTATTTTCCAACCTTCACCATGGTGGGATTCGCTGCTTGGTACCGCCGTCGGTTTTTCTCTTTTGGCTCTCATCGCTTTTATCAGCCGCGGGGGGATGGGCGGCGGTGATGTGAAACTTTTTGCGGTTATTGGAGCGCTTACAGGTACAAAAATGGTGCTCTTCGGTTTCTTTCTGTCTACACTTTTCGGATCTATGATTGGTATGTGTTGTTTGCTGACAGGCTTAATCAAACGGAGACAACCGATTCCTTTCGTGCCCTTCATTGCAATGGGAATGCTTGCTGCCTTTTTCTTTGGCAATGAATTATTTTCATATTATATGAATTTTTTTGAGGCACTTAATCTCAATTTTCTGTCCGCTTTATTACCCTGATTAGTATTAGTTCATCTCGAAAATGAACCGAATCAAGTAAAATTAGAACCGAAACGCAGTCCAATCCAATGCAGCTGAGTTGATCTTCACGCTTTCGTGATTAGTCGAAGCTACATGATGCAAAAAACCGGGATCAAGGCATTTACCTTGATCCCGGTTTACTTTTAATCTGAAAAACAAGAAAGTCCCGAATGTGCCGTTGTGAAGCCGCAGCTTTGAAACCCGCTCGTGAGCAGGTGGGTGCCCTGTTTCACAGTTTACGGGTCCCGGCGCGGGCATGCGTGACGAGTGAAAACAACGGACTCCCATTCAATATATGTTCGGTCAAAACATATCGACATTCGACTAACACTTCAGGATTTCCTTCAATTTCTGAATCTATAATAGCATAGTTGAAAGCGCTTATCAAGTACTACATTCTACCAATTTCAAGCCAAGGTCACTTCAGCAGTGTCGCTACATCCAGATGCAGTTCGTTGAGCTGCTGATCGCTGACTTCGCTTGGTGCATGTGTCAGCAGATCCGAGGCACTGGCTGTCTTCGGAAAAGCAATCGTATCCCTAAGGCTGGAGCGTCCGGCAAGCAGCATGACAATCCGGTCAATGCCAAGCGCCATGCCGCCATGCGGCGGAGTGCCATACTCAAACGCCTCCATCAGAAAACCGAATTGTTTTTCTGCCCGCTCTTTGGTAAAGCCAAGCACTTTAAACATTTTTTCCTGCATGTCATGATTGCTGATGCGCTCTGAACCACTGCCCAACTCAAACCCATTCAGTATCATATCGTAAGATTGCGCACGGACACTGCCCGGATCACTCTGAATCTTGCCCATATCTTCCAGAACCGGCATTGTGAATGGATGGTGCTCGGCAACGAACCGGTGCTCCTCTTCACTGTAAGAAAGCAGCGGAAATTCCGTGACCCAGAGGAAGTTGAACGCCGACTTATCAATCAGGTCCAGCATCTTCCCGAGATGTAACCGTAAAGCACCCAGACTGTCAGCAACGATCTTTTTCTTGTCGGCGACAAAAAGCAGCAGGTCTCCCGGCTCAGCATTGGTCCGTTCAACGATCCGCGCCGTCAATGCCTCATCAAAGAACTTGGCGATCGGGCCTTTCATCCCACCTTCCTCAACCTTCAGCCAGGCCAGTCCCTTTGCTCCAAATGGTGACACAATAGCCCTCAGATCTTCGTCGACTTGCTTACGGGAGAAATGCGCGGCCTTGCCCTTGACGTTAATCGCCTTGACCTGTCCGCCTTTTTCCTGGACTTCCTTAAAAACTTTCAACGTACTGTCGGCGGCAATGTCCGTCAGATCAATCAGCGTCATGCCGAATCGTGTATCCGGTTTATCGCTGCCGTACAGATCCATTGCCTGAGCATAAGTCAGACGCTTAAAGGGCCGCGGAACATCGATGCCCTTGACTTTTTTCACAAGATTAACGAGCATTTCCTCAATCATGTCCTGAAAAGGCTTGATCTCAAAAAAAGACATTTCAATGTCAACCTGCGTAAATTCCGGTTGACGGTCGGCACGCAGATCCTCGTCGCGGAAGCAGCGGGCAATCTGATAATATTTTTCTATACCCGAAGCCATCAGCAGCTGTTTGAAGAGTTGAGGTGATTGCGGCAGTGCATAGAATTCTCCCGGGTGGACGCGGCTCGGGACGAGATAGTCGCGGGCTCCTTCCGGTGTGCTTTTTGTCAGAATCGGCGTTTCAATATCGAGAAAGTCTCTCTCATCAAGAAAACTTCTGAGCGTGTGCGTCACTCTGTTACGCATTTTAAATGTTTCAAGCATCTCCGGACGCCTTAAATCAAGATAACGGTATCTCAGGCGGACGTCCTCTGAAGCTTCGATGCTGTCTTCAATCGGAAACGGCGGCGTTTTTGATTGATTCAGCACATGAATCTCGTTGATCATGATTTCGATATCGCCGGTCTTTATTTTTGGATTGACAGCCTCCGGATCACGCTTCGCCACTGTCCCTGTTACGGAGAGGCAGTATTCACTCCGCACCTTGTCGGCCATGTTCCAAGCCTCCTGAGAAACCTTTGGATTGAATACGATCTGCACAAAACCGGAACGATCTCTCAGGTCAATAAAAATGACACCGCCGAGGTCTCTCCTTTTTTGCACCCAACCGGCAAGGGTTACGGTTTTCCCCGCCGATTCTGCGGTCAATTCACCGCAATTTGCATTTCGATACATGTTTACACCCCACTGCTTATCTTTGATTTAATGTAGTCTGCCAGCGAAACAAATGCGACATGTTCCTGCGTCCCGTCAGCCATATTCTTTACAACCGCCTGCTGCTGCTTCAGTTCCTCATCACCGATCACAACGACAAATTTTGCATGGTCTCTGTCAGCCTGCTTAAACTGCGCTTTCACTTTTCGATCCATGTAATCCTTATCAGCGCGAAGCCCGGCCTGACGCAATTCATAAAGAACAACGGAAGCTTTCTTCCCGGCTTCTTCCCCGATCGTCGAGATAAAACAATCCAGTGCATCTTCGCTCTGAAGCGAGATATGTTCAACTTCCAGTGCGAGCAGCAGACGCTCAATGCTCAGGGCGAACCCGACACCAGGTGTTTCCGGTCCGCCCAGTTCGCTGACCAGGCCGTTGTATCGGCCGCCACCGGTGAGCGTCGTTATGGTTCCTTTACTGGATCCCATAATTTCAAAGGTTGTGTGATTGTAATAGTCCAGCCCTCTGACCAGTGTCGGATCCAGTTCATATTCGATACCCATGTCATTCAGCATTTGTTTGACTTTATCAAAATAAACTCGGGCAGCGTCTGTCAAATAATCCATGATGGACGGTGCAGTCTTCATCAGGGGATGATTGTGGTCCTCTTTGCAGTCCAAAATGCGCAGCGGGTTTTTTTCCAGTCTTCTCTGACAATCCTCACAGAATTCACCAATGGACGGCTTGAAGTGGGAAATCAGTGCCTCTCGGTGAGCAGCGCGGCTCTCGGGATCGCCCAGGCTGTTCAGAACCAGCTTTAATTTTTTTAGGCCGAGTGATCGATAAAAAGTCATTGCAAGAGCGATTACTTCAGCGTCAATGGACGGATCTTTGGAGCCAAGCGCTTCAACGCCGAATTGTGTGAACTGGCGCGTCCGCCCCGACTGAGGCCGTTCATAACGGAACATAGGCCCGATATAATACATTTTTGCCGGCTGATTCGGCAGCCCGTACAACTTGTGCTCGACAAACGCCCGCACGACAGAAGCCGTTCCCTCCGGCCTCAGCGTCAGGCTGCGATCGCCCCTGTCTTTGAAACTATACATTTCTTTCTGAACAATATCGGTTGTGTCACCGACACCTCTCTGAAACAAGTCTGTCGATTCAAAAACAGGGGTACGGATCTCCTTATAATTGAACAGCGTACAGACCCTTCTTGCGGTCTCTTCGATCTTCTGCCAGACTGCCGATTCATCCGGCATGACATCGTAAGTCCCGCGTGGAATTTGAATAAGCAAAACGCATTCCTCCTTCATCTGATCTCTGTTTTCTCTTTTTAAGTGATGTTCAAAAAGTCCGGGAAAAACTGCCGGATACTAAAAAAGCCCCTGTCCGCCATAAAACATGACAGACAAGGGACGAATGAACATTCGCGGTGCCACCCTTGAATTGAAACTTCATCAGAAGTTTCCTCTCAATCCGGTTAACGCCCGGCCATCGGTTCTTCCTACTTGCCATCCGGCTTTCAGAAAAACACCTCAGGAGTGTCCAACTGTGGCAGCCACGCCAGACACGCTCTCAGCCCTCGGCGCATCATCTCTTTGACAGCAAATTCCACAGTTTTTCTCCCTCACTGGTTTGTCTTTTTATAGTACGAATAATCTCAGAAAATGTCAAGGAGTGGAAAACCAATCTCTATACCGGTTACATTAAGAGTCTGCGCAAAAAGGCGGCGAAGAGAGTCGCCGCTGATCATTCGGTAATTTTTTGAACACCCTCTTTAATATAATGAACCATTTTTATGCGGTTTGCTCTCCACAACTAAGGTCACTGGCCCATCATTGACCAGCGAGACTTCCATCATAGCTCCGAAAATGCCGGTTGCAACTTCAAGCCCCTGGCCCCTCAGCCTGTCATTAAAGGATTCATACAGCGGCTCAGCTTCCTCCGGCCGCGCCGCCTCGATAAAACTCGGACGCCGCCCGCGTGTTGTGTCACCATATAAAGTGAACTGTGAAACTGACAGGATCGATCCGTCGATATCAAGAATCGATCGATTCATTTTATTCGTTTCATCTTCAAAAATACGCAGAGCGGCGATTTTATCCGCGACGTAATAAATATCCTCCTGGGTGTCGCCCACTCTGATTCCTACAAGAAGGAGCAGCCCGTGATGAATGCTTCCAACTGTCTCACCGCCAACTTCAACGACGGCTTTTTTGACGCGCTGCAGGACAACTCTCATAAAACCCCATCCTCCGGTTAGAAAATTATTGCATTACCCGGCGTACTGAATAAATATCCGAAATTCTCTTGATTTTATCAACCACGCGATACAGGTGGTCGATGTTTGTAATGGCAATCGTCATGCTGATGGATGCGACTTTATTTTTGTCGGCGCGCCCTTTGACAGCGTTGATCGGCGTGTGAGTATCAGAAACACATTGCAGTACCTCGTTAAGCAGGCCGTTCCTGTCATATGCCGTAATCTCAATGTCTACGTTGTATTCTTTCGATTTCGATTCATTATTTTCCCATTCGACTTCCATCAGCCGCTGATCTTCTTCATTTTTAATATTCGGGCAGTCCTCGCGGTGAATCGTAACGCCCCTGCCTCGGGTAACGTAACCGACAATCGAATCGCCCGGAACTGGATTGCAGCAGCGTGCCAGCCGGATCAGCATATTGTCGATACCTTTGACCCGAACGCCAAGTGACGTTCTTCTTTGATTGCTTGTTTTTGTTTCAGCGACCTGCTTCACCACTTCTTCGGTTTCCGGTTCTTTAGTTTTCTTATTGTCTTCTGTCAGGCGGGTGACAACCTGTTTGGCTGGAATTCCGTTATAGCCCACGGCGGCAAAAAGTTCATTTTCATGTGAGAAATTAAACTTTTTCACAACACTGGCAATGTTTTCGTCCGTCAGTGTATCTTTAAGGCTGATACTCTGACTGCGCAGCTCCTTCTCAATCATGTCACGGCCCTTTGCAACGTTCTCCTGACGCTCCTGACGCTTAAACCATTGCCTGATCTTGTTCTTGACTGCCGAACTCTGGGCAATTTTCAGCCAGTCGCGGCTCGGACCATAAGAATGCTTTGAAGTCATGACCTCGACGATATCGCCGGTTTTCAGCCGATAATCCAGCGGCACCATTTTTCCATTGACTCTGGCTCCCACGGTTTTGTTTCCGATTTCAGTATGGATTCTGTAAGCAAAATCAATCGGAACAGATCCAACGGGAAGCTCGATAACATCCCCTTTTGGCGTAAAGACAAAAACGGTATCGGAAAACAGATCCATTTTCAGCGATTCCATAAATTCCTTGGCATCATCCGTCTCATTCTGATACTCGAGGATCTCGCGGAACCACGTCAGCTTGTCTTCAAATTTATTGTTGATATTCTTTGTTTTACCTTCCTTATAAGCCCAGTGGGCCGCAATTCCGTATTCGGCGACATCATGCATCTCTTCGGTTCTGATCTGTACCTCGAGCGGATCACCTTTCGGCCCGATAACGGTTGTATGCAGCGACTGATACATATTAGCTTTCGGCATAGCGATATAATCCTTGAAACGACCTGGCATCGGCTTCCAGTGTGTGTGAATAATCCCCAGTATGGCATAACAGTCTTTGATGCTCTCGACAATAATCCGAACCGCAAAAAGATCATAGATTTCATTAAATTGCTTGTGCTGATTCACCATCTTGCGATAAATGCTGTAAATATGTTTCGGACGCCCGGAAATTTCCGCCTCGATTTGCACCGATTTGACATACTTTTTCAGATCATCCACAACCTGAGAGATGTAGGCTTCCCGCTCTTCCCGTTTCTGTTTCATCAGATTGACGATTTTATAATATTGCTGCGGTTTCAAATAACGCAGCGAGATATCTTCCAATTCCCATTTAATCGCGGAAATACCAAGCCGGTTAGCCAGCGGAGCGAATATTTCGAGCGTTTCATTCGCTTTCTGTATCTGTTTTTCCGGTGTCATGAACTTGAGTGTCCGCATGTTATGCAGGCGATCGGCCAGTTTGACAATCACACAGCGGAGATCACGCGCCATGGCGACAAACATTTTCCGGTGATTCTCCGCCTGCTGATCTTCCTTCGAAGTATACTCAAAATGCCGCAATTTGGTTACACCATCGACAAGTGTTGCGACATTTTCGCCAAATTCCTTCCGAATATCTTCAAGTGTAATCGGAGTATCTTCGACCACATCATGAAGAAAGCCGCTGATAATCGTCGTTACATCCATTTTCAGATCGACAAGTATTCCTGCGACCTCCACAGGGTGTGTGATATAAGGCTCTCCGGATTTGCGCAACTGGCCTTCATGAGCTTTGTGCGCAAATTCATAAGCTTCTTTTATAAGTTCAATATCTTTTTTTTCAAGATATGTCGATGCTTTTTCAATCAGTTCGTCCATCGTCATGGTATCATCACCTATGGAACCTTCATTGTAATAAGTAGATTATGATCATTATCTGAAAAAAACAGATTAATGTAAAGTTTTTAATTTCAGTTTCCTCAAAAACCAGCTTACCACTCAAGATAACGGCGACTGTCGACGGCAGTGTCGCCGAAATAAAGTTGAAAAAAGAGTGCCCGCACGCAGGCACTCTCTCCAGATTTATTATCAATAATCAATTAGTGAAAGCACATCATAATCTTTGAGCAGCCGCTGGCCGTTCAGTGCCTTCAACTCGATCAGAAAAGCAGCGCCAACGACAACGCCTCCCAAACTTTTGACAAGTTTAATTGTTGCGTCAATCGTTCCTCCGGTTGCCAGCAAATCATCCGTAACGAGCACACGCTGGCCCGGTTTGATCGAATCTTTATGAATACACAGTTCATCCAGGCCATATTCTTTTTCATAGGAAACAGTCGCCACTTCACGCGGTAGTTTCCCCGGCTTTCTCACAGGGACAAAACCAACATTCAGAGCGTATGCAAGCGGACCTCCGATCACAAAGCCGCGGGCTTCCGGCCCGACGATCACTTCCGCTTTTTTATTTTTGGCAAACTCGGCCATCTCATCAATTGCGGAGCGGTAAACCGATCCGACCTCAAGCAGCGAAGTGATATCCCTGAAGTTTACCCCTTTTGTAGGAAAATCCATTACCGATTCAATGTACTTTTTATAATCCATTTGTAGTCTCCTCCGGCTCGGCTGACTGTTCCCCGTTTTTCATCTTTTCCACAAACCATGCCTTCAATGATGAAATCGGCGAGTAGCAAAAAAAATCTTCCAGCTCCAGCTGATTCTTTTCTTTCATATAGGTATCCGATTCGGTCAACGGCGCCTTTACCGGCACTGGATTCATCGTCAAAACACCATTATCTATTTTAACAAAACCCAATTCAAAAAACACCTTTGTCATAAAAAAAACAGTGCGCTCCGACCAGCCTTTGAATCTGGCAATCTGCCCTGCCATTGAATCGAGTTTAAAAGAGTGTTCGCGGCGTATCAGGGCATAATACCATATAAAATGTTTACGGGTTGGGAACGCGGAAAAAAAATGATCTTCATTGTGTGCAAAAACTGCATAGATCTGATTGACCGCGGGGCTGTCCCGTATCAGTTCAGACAGCTGTTCTCTGCTCTCGGGAAGATCCAGCAGAATGAGTGCCGGTCTTGTGCAAGTCATCCCAGGGTGAAACAGTACCGTTTCCACGCCACCGTTAAAGCGTTCCGCATTCTCAGCGTGAAAAGCGAGGACGGACGATGAATGCTCGGGCAGTGCCGCAAGCTTATTCCCAAGCTCACGTTCTGATCGCCAGTCAAAGACTTGAGGACCGTCGATACGCAGATCTTCAATCAGGAATTGCGGTTTTCTGAATCCGTTCCACTCGTTGATCTGGCATTCGCCAATCACACTGATCCTGTCAGTTGGGGAAATGCGGCTGACCGCCTGGCCAAACCCGAAGCCAATGCCATCCAGCTCAGCCTGCTCTCCTTTGAAAGTAACTTTCATGTGTGCACTTTCACGTCCAATAGCGCTGATTTTCCTCAGTGCCACAGCATTCATTTGAAAGACAGGACGCGGATTGCCGATCCCAAATGGAGCAAGCATCGCCAATTGATCAATCTGCTTTACTGTGACCTGATCCGGAAGGCAAACCTCTTCAACTGGTATTCTGTGAATCATCATTTCTTCGCGTAGTTCACTTCCTGCAAGGCGAACAAAATCATCTCTGAATGCGTCAATTTCATCTGTGGAAAGGGACAGTCCGGCAGCCATTTGGTGACCACCAAACTGTATCAGGTGAGCCGCGCACTCTGAGAGCCCCCTATAGAGGTTAAAACCATCAATGCTGCGGCCGGAACCTTTCGCAACGCCGGTCTTTTCATCAATACTCAGGATGACGACCGGCCGGTAATATTTTTCGACAATTCGGGATGCAGCAATACCGATCACGCCTTGATGCCATCCTGTTCCAGCAAGGACAAGCGCTTGATCACCCTTACGGACATAGTTGACAGCCATGATCTCTGCCTCACCGAATACTTGATCGACCAACTTTTTCCTTTGCTGATTCAGTGATTCAAGCTGATCGGCAAGCTTATCCGATTTTTCCGGATCATCAGAAAGAAGCAGACGAATAGCCGGATCTGCGTCTGTCAGCCTGCCGGCAGCGTTGAGCCATGGGGCCATCTGAAACCCCACCGCATCGCTGTCCACTGAACCGGCATGCCCTGTTTTAGCCTTCAATGCATCGATTCCAGCCAGCGAACCTACACTGATTTTTTCCAATCCTGAAAATGCAATCATCCGGTTTTCATCGATGAGCGGGACCAAATCGGCAATCGTCCCTATTGCCGCTAATGCCAGCCAGTTTTCATCGAACAGGTTCTCCCCGGCGCACAGGCTTTGTACCAATTTCAGGACTACTCCTGCCCCTGACAGACCCTTAAATGGATAATGACACCCGGATTGTTTTGGATTCAGAATGGCATAGGCTTCGGGGAGGACGTCCGGCGGTTCATGATGATCAGTAACGATATAATCAATCCCCAGAGATCTCGCCCGTTCTGCTGCTTGAATGGCCGCGATTCCTGAATCCACGGTAACAATCAGTCCAATACCGTCATGCTGCGCGGCGTCTACCGCTCGAACGTTTGGTCCATAGCCGTCACTGAAACGGTTCGGAATGTAATATGAAACATCAGCTCCGACCTTTTTCAATGCCCGACACAACAATGCAGTTGAAGTTACGCCATCCGCATCATAATCGCCAAAAATACGGATGGGCTGATTTCCAGCGATGGCAGCCCTGATACGTGCCGTTACTTCTTTCATCCCAAGCATGGTTTCCGGATCATAATAAGAAGCCTTTTCCGGATGTAAAAAAAGAGCCGCGCTGCCAGGCTCTTCGATACCACGCAGAACCAACAGCCGCGCGGTCATCTCGGAAATTTTGATTGCTTCTGAGAGTTCACGGACTTTATCTTGATCAGCTTTTTTCATGATCCATTGAAATTTTGATTGCAACATTCCGCCACAGTGCCTCCCTGACCTCATTCGTATTTGCACAGGCAAAATGTTACCTTCTGAAATGGGATCTCTTTTTTATCGACGACCGGGTTTCTTCCTCATCGTTGTCGTCAGCTGGTGCTCCTTCAACGTGTGCTTCACTGCCGTCTCCCGGATGCAGCTGTGCCGCCATCCGACGGATTTCCCGCTCCAGCCGACTGATCTGACGCCGCTGCCTGTATATTTTCAAGTACGTAAAAGACCCGACCAGAATCACACCGGCCATCAGCGAAATAACAATCACAAGGATCAGAGGGAGGTTTGCACTGCCAACCAGAAAATTGAAAGGGACTTCGTTTACGTTGGCAATCGACAGAAGCACAATCACTAGCGCAAAGATCAGTACCATCAGAAGGTTCCATTGTTTTTTCACGAGCCTTGCTCCTTTAAACTTAGTGCTCAAGATCATTCATCAGTTTGTGTGCGAACCGTTCTTTTTTGCCTTCTGGAAGCAAGATAGTTCGCCTTCAGCACTGCCCAAAGAGGGCATGCAATGCAGATGGATGAATAAACGCCGCAAATCAGTCCGACAAAAAGCGCAATGGTAAAGGTACGAATTGATTCACTGCCAAAGATCAGAAGAAAAATAACCGGGAAAAGAACGGTCAATACAGTATTCACAGACCGTGTTAATGTTTCACGGATACTCAGATTCACAACATCACCCAGCTCCTGAAGCGTTGACAACCTTTTCCTGCTCAGTTTGATGTTTTCACGGACGCGGTCAAATGTCACAATGGTATCGTTAATCGAGTAACCGACAATCGTCAGCACCGCAGAAATAAACAGAATATCGACCTCAATGTGAAAGAGACTGAATACAGTCACAATGATAAACGCATCGTGAATCAGCGCCAGCACCGCTGTAAGCCCCTGCAAAAATTCAAATCGAATCCAGACATAAATAATAATAAACAGCGAAGCGATGATCAAGGCGTATATTCCATTTTTCGCCAGATCACGCCCGACCTGCGGGGAGACGGTGCTGACGTTCGGATTGACATTAAACTGTTTCTGAATGCCGCTCTTGATCTGCGCAATCTGATTCTGGTTCAGCTCCTGATTCAGGCGCACCGTTGCGATATCGTTATGATTCCCTGAAAGTACGGGCGTTCCGGGATTATAACCCATACTCGTAAATGTTTGGGTTACTTTAGCGACCGATATCGGCTGATTAATTTGGATATCAATACGCGTACCGCTTGAAAAATCGATGCCCAGATTAAGATGGAAGACAAAAAGCGAAATAATGCCAAGCATAATCAGCGTGCTTGATAATATGAAAAAAACATTTCTGTGCTTCATAAAATCAAGATGGTTGTAAAATCTATTATAATGTTTGTAATTCATATCGTTTTTAGTGTTCACGAATATCACTCCTCTTGACACCGAACAGCCACGGTTTCGCATTCAGGGCTTTGCTGTGGACCAGAAGGCCAAGCAGTAGACGTGCGCCATAGACAGAGGTAATGAAAGTGACGCAATTACTGATCAGAAGCATAACGGCAAACCCCTTGACGGAGCTTTCCCCAAAAATAAACAAAACAGCTCCAGCGATAATGGTTGTCATGTTGGCATCCACAACCGTCGGCAACGCGCGCTTGCTCCCTGCCCTGAAGGCGGACAAAATCGACTTGCCGCTGCGTATCTCGTCTTTGATACGTTCAAGAGTAATGATGTTGGCATCAACAGCCATCCCGATGCCAAGGATCATCGCGGCAATGCCCGGCAACGTAAGCACAGCCTGCAACCCGACAAACACGCCCATAACGATGTAAATATAGAAAGCAAGACTGATATCGGCAATCAGTCCGCCCAGCCTGTAAAAAAGCAGCATGAAAAGAAGGATTACCGCAACACCCAGTGCCCCGGCAAAGAGCGTATCCTGCATCGAATTCTGTCCATACTGGGCGCCGACAGACGTTGAATAAATTTCATCCATTTTCACTGGCAGTGATCCGGAGTTCAGCAGATCCTTCAACGTTGTCGCCTGCTGAACCGTAAAATTGCCGGTGATCTGGACATCGCTTGTATTCAACACACTGGCTACTGATGGGTTGGAAATGTACTTATGGTTCGCTTTTCCAAGCTCCTTCTCATAAGAATCTCCTTTTTGGTAGTCCATCCAGATGACCAATACATTGTCTGGCTGGTTATTTGTTACCGTATTCGAGTAAGAGAGAATTTTTTTCGTCACATTGGCAAATTTATTCGAATCCTTCAGCTGCAACGTGACCATCGGATGATTCAGGCTGTCAAAGGCGACCTGTGCCTTTCCCGGTTGCAGATCTGAGCCATCCAGCATCAGCCGATCCTTATAATCCCGGAATGTCAGATTGGCGGTCGTCGACAGCAGCTGGCGCGCACGTTTTTCATCCTTAACGCCCGGCAGTTGAACATCGATTCGGTTGCCGTTCTGGATGGAAATGCTTGGTTCGCTGACACCCAGGACATTGATTCGTTTATTGAGGGCGGCAACCGCATTACTCATCGTATTTTGATCGATTTTCTGTCCGGCTTTCAGTGGCTTGACCTGATAAAGAACCTCAAACCCGCCTTTCAGGTCAAGACCCAGTTTCACATTATGTATGATGGGCATCGTAACCAAACCTAATATAACAGCTGAAACAATCAAAATTGCAAAAAAGGAAAAAACATGTCCTTTTTTAACCATACCTTAACTTGCTCCCTTCTCTATCTCTGAGGGTGGACCTGTCCCGCGTCCGCTCTCTTTCTTTTCAACACTTTTATTGAAACAGCGGACCGTCCATTCTCACTGAACTGTCTTTGAACATATCCATACGGATTTTGTTCATATAATCGTTCACAGTCAGCGACATGATGGCCGCCACCACTTCATGGATTCTTTCAGGCCTGTCCTCCTTTTTCTTTTCAATTGATTCTTTTGCAAACTGCCAGAACTCATCCATCACCAAATGATTGAGCCCGAGCAAATGAAACTCTTCCAGTTTGCTTTGCAGAAAAGGAGCGATTTCCTTCCGCCATTTTTCCAGATCGTCAAAGGATTCCGGCATATCCATTCCTCCCATAATCTTTATCATAGCATAATTGGCAGATAATACGAAACACAAAATCAGCATTCATTAAACCTTTTTGGACATAAACAAAGATAGTTGAACAAGCCTGTCATGCCCGGGTGCTATCCGTGCATATAAATCCATTATGTGTACAAAGCAGTTGCAACTTCAGCACAAAAAGGCGGACAAACTATGACACGGCAATCATTCTTAAAAGGATCCTTTATTTTGATGGCAGCGGGGCTTGTCACCCGCATACTTGGCATGATTAACGGCATGGTACTGGCAAGAGTCATCGGTGATGAAGGGGTCGGCCTTTACATGATGGCTTTCCCTGCCATGCTGCTCGTTGTCACTCTGACCGAACTCGGCCTGCCGGTAGCCATCTCAAAACTGGTGGCTGAGGCGGACACATTCGGTGATCATAGGCGGATTCGGATGATTCTCGGCTGGGCACTTTCGATCGTTGGCACCATCAGCATCATCCTGACGATTGCCATGCTTGCCCTTATCCCACTGTCGTCTAAATTATTATTTGCTGATACGCGTGTCATTTATCCACTGATTGCCATCACCCCCGTGATTCCGATTGTCGCTGTCAGTTCTGTATTACGCGGTTATTTTCAGGGAATCCGGAACATGAAGCCCTATGCCTGGTCGGGAATTGTTGAACAGCTTGTCCGTATTTCTCTGGTTGCAACGCTGGCCAACCTGCTGATGCCTTACGGCGTAGCCTACGCGGCTGCAGGAGCCATGATTGCCGGTTCCGCGGGCGAGTGTGCCTCCCTGCTCTATATGCTTCACGCCTTCAAAAAGGAGAGTCAGATCCGTCTCAAAGGAAAAAACCGGAACTCGCTCCGTGGCAGCCGGGGTATCTTGAGCCGGCTTCTCGGCATCGGCCTTCCGACGATGGGCAGCCGTCTGATTGCCTCACTCGGCAATTTTCTTGAACCGATGATTGTCTCACATAGCCTGCTTCTTGCCGGCTATTCGATCAAGGCGTCTGCAGAGTTATATGGCCAGCTGACAGGCTATGCAATGACCCTGCTTCTTCTTCCAAGCTTCATCACGCATGCCCTGCACGTCTCACTTGTTCCAGCAATCAGTGAAGCATTCGCACGGAAATCTTATGGCATGATTCATTACCGGTTGAACCAGGCATTGCGTATCGCCATGCTGACCGGTGGGCTTTCAATAGTTGTCACTTACTCTTTTGCACGGCCGCTGATGCAGATTATTTATGATTCTCCTGAATCCGCTCAGTTTCTCTACACGATGGCGCCTTTTTTCATGATTTTCTATTTTCAGGCACCGATGCATGCCGTTCTGCAGGCATTGGACCTCGCCAGAGCAGCAATGATTAATACTTTGATCGGCACAGTTGTCAAAACGGTTCTGCTTTTTCTGCTCACCAGCCGTCCGGAATTCGGCATCCGGGGGGTGGCTTTGGCCATCTGTATCAACGTCGTTCTGGTTACCATGCTGCACGCCGGCGTCATGTTCAGGGCAATCGGGTTTTCGCTCATACTCAAAGATTATGTCCGTACAGGTATTCTAATTGCTTTTTCCGGATTTCTCGCCCATCTGCTGATCCTTCGGAGTTTTACAGGTTTGAGCCTCCTCCCACGGACATTTCTTCTGATTTTCATGATTGCAGTGTTCTATAGTCTGTTTGCCCTGTTCCTTGGCATGATTCAGAAAGACCAGCTCGCTCAGCTTCCCGTGATTGGAAAATGGTTCATTAACTTTCGGGAATAAACTTTTTCAAATCCATAAAAAAGTTACCAGTCTGATCAATCGTCAAATAGTTCACTTGCCTTAAATCCCTGTAGCCGAAATGTCTCAGTTCACGCCGGAGCCAGAGTTGCGTTTTGCCAATTTTTTTGAGATTGTCACCGCGGACTTTTCCGTTCTCGATCAGGGGCAATGCCATAGGCGGGCAATCGCTGACATAATCAGAAAAAGAAGCATAACGTCCAGCTGCGGGCATTCCGGGTTCTTCATAAACTGCTTCACGAGCCATGGAAAAAGGAACTGTATGCTGCTTAACTCCCTCAGATCGCTTGAAAATCATTGAAAGCCGGTAGACGGAAACTAGGACTGTGAGCGGCGCCAGAAAGTAAATCAGCGGCTGATCGGGATAGATCACGGCAACCAATGCCAGTTCTACCGCAGAAAAAAGAACAGCGAAGTCCGAAAGCGTCCGTTCCGCAGGTTTACTCACCATAAGCTCTTTAAAGCCCAAACGTAAAATAATCATTAAAAACAACATCCTTGCTGCCGCTGTTCCCATTGCTGATCTCCCTGTATTTTCTCTTAACGATTATTATGCGCAGCCTGGGCTGTAACATGAGCCCTGTTGTTCAAATGATGTCATAAACAAGGGCCGTCCGAATAGACTTATGGAAGAACTGATTGCAGACAGGCCCTCCGGAATTTCCGTCCCGGTTAGCCCATTTTTCGATTTTGATCGGGGCAGAAACCGAGCGACCTGCCTGACATATAATCTATTCACTGATCGGAGGTGTTTTAATTATGACGCGCAACTGGTTTTCCGCCGTTACTTATGGAGTTGCCGCATCGTTCATCATTGTTCTGGCTTCCGCCGTGCTGCTTGCCTCACTTTTGCGCTTTACTTCATTTGCAGAAACCAGCGGATCAGTTCTGCCGATTGTTATTTCTGTCATTGCCCTATTTATCGGCGGTACAATTGCAGGCTCAAAGATGAAAGAAAGAGGCCTCATGATCGGGGCTGTTACAGGACTTTTTTATTGTTTGTTCAGTCTCTGTTTTCAATACCTTGGCCTCGAGCGCGCCCCAGGCCTGATGCAATTTATTTATTTTCTGGCCAACGTCGCTGCCTCAGCAATTGGCGGCACTGTCGGTGTCAATCTTTTTTCAGGTAAACACCGCTATTAGAGCCTGTTCAAAAAGGTGACGAAGGAGGACAGTCGCAGGCTAAAAACGCAACATCGTGTTGCAACGCCTGCACGAGGTCAGCCATGATTGTCAGAAGGTCGAGGCGGCGAAGTTTCGAGGACCGGAGCGTAGATTGACGCTGCGTGAACTAGCACAGGACTTGCTGACTTCTGCGGTGTGCGCAGGACGTACTTACGCAGGATGCGGTGACTTTCGCGTTGTACACAGGACGTGTACGTATTTAGCGAAAGATCCTTTTAACTAATGCGGGCGTTGAGATTCGCCGCTGATCATTCGGTGACTTTTTGAACGCCCTCTATTAGTGAGAATTTTACCGGGAATAAAAAAGCAGCCCCCGAGGGGGCTGCTTTTTTATTCGTTACTTTTCGGTATTTTCGGCGGCTGCCTCTTTAGCATCCTTCTTTTTAGCACTTTCATGCTCTTCTTCTGCCGCTGTGCCGGATTTTTTAACAATTGAACGGATCGCACTGCGTTCAAAAGAAAGTTTGCTGCTGCTGCTTCTCAGAACAATATTCTGATCGTCAAAGGATTCAACGGTGCCCTGAAGGCCACCGATCGTTATAACCTTGTCGCCGCGCGACAGCGAGGACTGCATTTCCTGTACTTGCTTTCTCTGTTTTTGTTGTGGGCGCAGAATCAGAAAATAGAAAATCGCCACAAAGATAAGTATTGGTATAACCAAGCCTGTCAAGTTACCGCTCATGTTAAATCTCCCTTTCGGTCTTAGAAGTTTTTCGCATCCGGTTTATTAAAACCATAAGATTCAAAGAATTCTTCTCTGAAATCAAGTAGCCGATCTTCCTTAATGGCTGATCGGACACGCTCCATTAATTTTATCAAAAAATACAGGTTATGGTAAGTAGTTAAACGAAATCCGAATGTTTCATTTGCTTTTATCAGATGGCGGATGTACGCTCGGGAATAATTTCTGCAGACAGCGCAGTCGCAGTGATCATCAATCGGCCCGAAATCGCGGGCGTATTGCGCATTCTTGATGACTAGACGTCCGCCCGACGTCATACAGGTCCCGTTGCGGGCGATCCGTGTCGGCAACACGCAGTCAAACATGTCAATCCCGCGGATGACACCGTCAATCAGCGAATCCGGAGAACCAACCCCCATGAGATATCTCGGTTTATCAGTCGGTAGAAATGGCGTGGTATAAGCCAGTATTTCATTCATCGCCGATTTGGGTTCTCCAACGGACAGGCCGCCGATTGAGTAGCCGGGAAAGTCCAGTGATGTCAGCTCTTCCGCGGACTGCTTGCGTAAATCCTTAAATACGCCACCCTGAACAATGCCGAAAAGCGCCTGCCGATCCGGATGACTGTTCGCCACCAAGCAGCGCTCCGCCCAGCGGCTTGTCCGCTCAACCGACTGCTTCATGTATTGATAGGTTGCAGGGTAAGGCGGGCATTCATCAAAAGACATCATAATATCCGAGCCAAGCGCGTTCTGAATCGCAATTGATTTTTCAGGCGTCAGGAACATTTTTGCCCCGTTCAGATGGTTGCGAAAGTGAACACCCTCTTCGGTAATGTCGCGCAATTTGCTCAGGCTGAAAACCTGGAAACCACCGGAATCCGTCAGAATGCCCTGATCCCAGTTCATGAACCGGTGTAATCCGCCGGCTTCCTGAACAATATCCTCACCAGGCCTGAGCCAGAGATGATAAGTATTGCTCAGAATCACTCCCGCACCGATCTCTTTCAGTTCACGCGGACTCATGGTTTTCACTGTCGCCTGCGTCCCAACGGGCATAAACATCGGAGTATCAAAGACTCCATGCGGCGTGTGCAGGCGCCCAAGCCGCGCACCCGTCTGCCGATCGATTTTCAATAATTCATAAGTCACCGCTGCCGTCATTTGCGCTTAATTCCTTCCTCAATAAACATCGCATCTCCAAAGCTGAAGAAGCGGTACTTCTCTTTTACTGCTTCCCGGTAAGCTTTCAGAATGAAGTCACGACCGGCAAAGGCGCTGACAAGCATAATCAGAGTGGATTTCGGCAGGTGAAAGTTTGTGATCATAGCGTCAATCGCCCTGTATCTGAAGCCGGGATAGATGAAGATGTCCGTCCAGCCTGAAGCTTCACAAAATTTTCCATTATATTTTGCGGTTATCGTTTCCAACGTGCGGATGACAGTAGTTCCGCAGGCGATGACCCGTTTTCCTTCGCTTCTCGCCTTTGTCAGTGTGTCGGCAGCCTGCCCGGACATCTGATAAAATTCCGAATGCATCGTATGCTCCTCTATCTTGTCCACTTTTACAGGCCGGAATGTACCTAGACCGACATGGAGTGTAATAAATACGAGATGAATCCCGTTCGCTTCGATTTTTGCCAGCAGCTCTTTTGTAAAATGCAAACCGGCCGTCGGAGCGGCAGCTGAACCGCGATGTTTTGCATAAACCGTCTGATAAAGGTCGGGGTCATCCAGCTGCTCCTTGATGTAAGGAGGCAGCGGCATCTTGCCCAATTCTTCAAGCACCTCATAAAAAATACCTTCATAGTGAAAGCTGACGATTCTTCGTCCTTCATCGAGTTCCTCTGTGCAGATGGCCTCGAGCCGTCCGTCACCAAACATCACGCGTTCGCCTTCGTGCACGCGTTTAGCCGGCTTAGCCAGGCATTCCCACGAATCGCCTTCTGTCTGCTTCAGGAGCAGTAATTCAATTTTAGCTCCGGTTTCCTCTTTATGGCCGATCAGGCGTGCCGGAAGCACTTTCGTATCATTCAGAACCAGGCAGTCGCCGGGATTCAGATAATCAACGATTTCAGTAAAATGATGGTGTGCTATTCGATCCGTATTCGGATTCAGTACCATCAGTCTCGATGCCGCACGGTCTTTCAGCGGTGTCTGAGCAATCAGTTCCTGAGGTAAATCATAATCAAAATCTGAAACATCCATAACGCGTATACACTCTCTTTCAGTTAACGTAGGTGATTAATAAAATACATAATCAATGATAGTACGATACTGATCACAATGCAGGTAACGATCGGAAACATGAATGTGACATTGCCCTTTTTGATCAGAATATCGCCTGGAAGCCTGCCGACAAGCGGCCAGCACAGTCCGATGACAAAAAGGACAACACCGGCAGCCATCAGGAATTTTCCGATATCCCCCATGGATCAGTCAGTCCTTTCACTATTAAAATGCCTGTACGCCAGATCCGTGACCACACGGCCGCGCGGTGTCCGCTGAATAAAGCCGCTCTGGAGCAGATAAGGTTCATGCACATCTTCAATGGTATGTCGTTCTTCCCCGATGGCGGCCGCCAAGGTATCCAGACCAACCGGACCGCCGCTAAATTTATGGATCATGCCTTCAAGCAGTTGATGATCTACGCGGTCCAGCCCAGCCTCGTCCACCTGAAGCCGATCCAGTCCCATCCGTGCGGTTTCCCTGTCAATGATGCCTCGCGTCTCAATCTGAGCAAAATCGCGAATCCTTTTCAGCAGCCGATTGGCAATGCGCGGTGTTCCTCTTGACCTGCCCGCGATTTCATCACAGGCATCATCCCTGATCTCCACATGCAGCACAGAAGCCGTCCGCCTGATAATCATAGAAAGTTCGTCCGGGCTGTAAAACTGCAGCCGGCTGATGACACCGAACCGGTCACGCAGCGGGGGAGACAGATAACCGGCACGGGTTGTTGCGCCAACGAGTGTAAATGGCGGCAGATTCAGGCGGACAGAATGTGCCGTGTCGTCTTTTCCAATGACAATGTCCATACAGAAATCTTCCATAGCCGGATAAAGAACTTCTTCAACATGGCGGCTCAGACGGTGTATTTCATCAATAAACAGAACATCCCCGGGTTCCAGAGAAGAAAGAACAGCCGCTAGATCTCCCGGTCGCTCCAGTGCGGGACCTGAAGTTGTCCGAATATGAGCTTCCATTTCATCCGCAATAATCATGGCGAGAGTCGTTTTTCCAAGTCCCGGAGGTCCATAAAGCAGCACATGGTCGAGAGGCTCGTGGCGTTCTCTTGCAGCTTTAATAAAAACTTTCAAGTTCCTTTTTATTTCTTCCTGCCCAATATAGTGATCCAGATCAGCGGGGCGAATCGACTTTTCCATACCCCGGTCTTCCAGCGTGGATTCACTGGAAAGCAGTCGTTCATCTTCCATCTCAGCCGCCTCCTCGTCACGTATTCGTCAATAGGCGCAGCGCCTCTTTAACATAATTCTCCGCTGTCAGCTCCTGCTTTTTCAATTCCGGAATCACTCGATGGATTTCTCTTTCTGAGTAGCCAAGCATTTCTAACGCATCCAGCGCTTCGCTGAGCGCCGTATTTTCAGCATGAGCATCAGTATTCACATTATTTGAAACAGAAAAATCTGCAAGCTTTCCTTTTAGGTCAAGAATAATCTGCCCGGCTGTTTTTTTGCCGATGCCGGGAAAGCGGGTCAGATAGCGATTATCCTCAGCTTCGATTGCCTGGATGATCTCATCCGGATCTCCGGATGCCAGAACAGCCAGTGCATTCTTCGGTCCAATTCCCGAAACAGTCAGAAGTCTGACAAAAAGTTCCCGTTCTTCCCTTGTCTTAAATCCATACAAAATCATTGCGTCTTCCCGGACATATTGATAAATGTACACTTTCGTATCCTGATTCATCAGCGGCTGGTAACTAAACGGGTTGGCGCATACAATTTTATAGCCAATACCGCTTTGTTCAATGACAATGCCGTTTCCCGAAAGATACGATAATAAACCGCTTATATAGTCGAACACTTACTTAACCCCTTATCCGGCAGCCATGAATCCTGCCCGCTGTCAATATATTCATATCATATCACACGGTCCGGAATTATCACAAAAATTATCAGCTGGAGTGAACTGCCGATAAAGCCGTGCAAAAAGAAAAGGACATCTTTTCATCAATGTCCTGACTTACCTGCCTGACGGTATAAAAAAACTATAAGGTTTGGAAATTGCAGAGCGGATTCCGGATCAGGCTTCTTCCAGATTGCTGTAGATGTCCTGAACATCGTCGTTGTCTTCAAGGACATCCATCAACTCTTCCATTTTCTCAAGATCCTGTCCGGTAAGCGATGTTGTTGTTTTTGGAACCATGGCTACTTCGGCCCTGTCAATGGCATAGCCCTTTTCTTCTTCAAGCACTTTTTTAACGGTGTCAAAAGATTCCGGTGAAGTGGTAATCACAAAGCGATCTTCTTCTGTGCGCAAATCGTCTGCACCTGCATCAATCGCGTCCATCATCACTTGATCCTCATCTAGCTCATCTTTTTTCTCAATTTCAATCAGGCCCTGCTTATCAAACATAAAAGCCACACTGCCGGATTCACCAAGATTGCCACCGCTCTTACTAAACGCATGACGAATTTCCGAAGCAGATCTGTTTCTATTGTCCGTCAAAACGTCTACCATTACCGCCACACCGCCGGGGCCATATCCTTCATAAGTTATTTCATCATAGGTAACGCCATCCAGATCACCGGTTGCTTTTTTGATTGCCCGGGAAATATTGTCGTTCGGCATATTGGCGGCCTTCGCCTTTTCAATGGCATGCCGGAGTCCGGCATTCATTTCCGGATCGCCGCCTCCGTGTCTCGCTTCAAGAAAAATATCCTTGGAAAGTTTCATAAATGCTTTCCCGCGAATGGCATCCATCGCATTTTTCTTATGCTGTATATTGTTCCATTTCGAATGTCCTGACATAGTTCTTCTCCTCCCACACACCGTTAGTCCACCCAGAGTGTTTATTCGGTTCATCATGATTTAAATCAATCAACAATGCCCTCAGATTCTATTCACCCCAGGTCCTTATTTCTTATATACTCCGCGCAAGATCCAAACGCAACACCGTTTTCATTATACCTATTTTTGTTTCTGAAAAAAAGAGCAGGGAACTGTTTCCCCGCTCTTTTAGTCAATGATCGAAAATTCATTTTTTTAATTACTTGCTGTTGTTTTGAAATGGCCGTTTCAGAGCACGCGACAGATCGTCAATAATACCGACAATATCCGAACGGACTTCACGCGTACCTTTTCCAGCATTGAAATTTGCCGCATCCGTCTTAATTCTTTGGATATAACGATTATCCGTTGTCACGTAGACCGTTCTGTTGCCTGCCAGCGGTTTTATTGCGTCTCTTACTTTGCTGGCCAGCCCGGAGTTATTGGCGTGGATATTTGCCGGAACCGCACCCACCAGTACATTATTTCTGCTTACAACCGCGTAGGCACTGCCAACACCCTTAACCGTATTAGCCCGATCAGCAATTTTCTTTGCAAGCCGGCGTTCGTTCGGATAGTTATAGCGATCCTGCCTGTTCGTATCCATGTTGACATTTTCCGGTTGATATGGATAAGCGGTATTAGGATTGTTTCTGTAGGTGACATTACGCGGTGTGTTTGGATTGTTATAAGCCGCGTTGCCCGCCCCGCAACCGGGTAATATGCCACCAATGGCCAGTGCTGCGCTTAATGCCAGTATTGCTTTTTTCAATGCAAATCCCCCTTTCACATTTATTTTGTGTGCAGAAGGAGGATTTTACGCTGATGAATTCTTCCAAACGAGAAGTAAATATTAGAAAAAGGGAAAAGCATTATTTTTTACCGGTCGGCTTGGCTGGTGCCTGAGGCTGATACACAGGCGCAGAAACCGGCGACATTCCCGAATAAGGCACTGTCGGAGGCTGATTTCCTCCGTAATACCCAAATGCAGGTGACGTAGCAAAAGGTGAATAAGGGGTGCCGGGTCCGCCGCAATTGCATGGTTTTTGAGGATTCATGGCTGGCATGAATGGATAAGGGTAGCCTCCTACGGTTCCCTGGCTCATCGATTTGCTTTTCCCGGCCATATTCTGCTGGCCGGTAGGATTTTGCACCATCTTCCCTGCGACAGGCCCGTTTGGTTTTCCCGATCCAATCCATGGAGATAGAGACTGCTGGACACTTTTTCCTCCCTGATAGGTTCCGACTGCCGGTTGATGGGCCTGAATCATTCCCTTCGGAAGAAAAGGATATGGCTGTGCCGGGTTCATGACGGCCGGCTCCAATTTTCCTGATCCGGGACCTTGAGCACCACCAGACAAAACATTCTTCGTGGGACTGGTTGCACTTGGCATGGCAGCAGCACTTACACCAGGTTTAACAGGCGGATTTTGTGCTGCTGGAGAATAAAGATTGCTAGGTGCAGACTGAGCGGCCGGACTTGTCACGCTGGCCGGACTGCCCGGATACTGCGGGTTATAGGCTGCAGGTTGCACCGCCGGGTTGATCGTATTCCCCATATACCCTGAAGAAATTGGAGAATAAGGGTTCCCATTATTTGGCGCTGCCGATGGACTGACTGCGCCAGCCTGGTTTGTATATGGGTTATAGTAAGGGTTCATGTGATTGGGCTGAACGGCCGGACTGACTGCGGAACCCGGATTACCGGAAAATGCAGGGAGATAAGGATTCCCGTAATACGGCATAACGGCCGGATTCACATTTCCTCCTATATTCCCTGTCTGCTCCGGATAGCTTGTATATCCCGGGGCGCTCTGCATATTCTGTCCAGTCGGCCCTGTCACTGAAGGCTGAGCATTCTGGCCTGGAAGTATATTTCCCGTATTCTGAAAATAGCCGGCTGATCCTGCAGAGTAGGGATCGCTGCTTACTTTGGGATAAAATATTGTTTTATAATCCCCTGAGCCGGATGGTGATTGAACCGTTGCAGCTGGGGCAACCGGGGCTCCTTTTTCCTTCTCATGGGCTCCTGCAACGACATTAGGCCCCTGAGCTGCTCCGGAAACACTATTCACCTTTTGTGTAGGCGCGGTGACGGGTTTCTTGGGTTGGGCCGGTGCCGCCGCTAAAGGCTGTGTTTGTACCGGCTTTTTGGGCTTTTCGGAACGTTCCACTTTCAGCGGCTGCACACCGCCTGATACTTTTACCTTCATTCCCGGAACCAGATTTTCATCGGTTAATCCGTTGTTCATATCCCTGAAATCATTAATCGCCATTTCATTTTTTTGAGCGATTCCCGCTAATGAATCACCGTTCTGAACCACATATAATTTCACGGTTTTCATCCCTCCTGTGAATGTCGTTAATATATATATGGTTTTTCTGGGCGTTTTGCCACTAAAAAAGAAAAGAAGGAGCTGGCAGGATGAGTAAAATGCTCACTTTCAAATCGCAGATTCTGCTTTTTCAACGTGCAACTTTCTTAACGATTGTCTATAATGAAAACAAATAATGATTGTTGCGGAGTGTTAAAAATGACGCAAGCGGGAGAAAAACGCATCACTGCTAAAGAAAGACGGCACCTGATTCTGGAATGCCTTCAGTCATCGTCTGACCCGATAACCGGCGGCGAATTAGCGGAGCGGATGAATGTCAGCCGTCAAGTTATCGTTCAGGATATCTCGTTGATTAAAGCAAAAGAATACCCGATCATTGCGACTTCACAAGGTTATTTGTTCATCGGCAGGTCCGGTTTGGATATGAAAACGCGCACGATCGCCTGCCATCACACGATCCGGGAGACGGAGCAAGAACTGAAGTTAATTGTCGATTGCGGCGTCACTGTAGTCAATGTGACTGTAGAGCATCCGCTTTACGGCGAAATCACCGGCTCGCTGATGATACGGAATCACGCGGATGTAGCCCATTTTATCAGCAGGCTTCAAACAACAGGTGCTTCGCTGCTTTCCTCACTCACTGACGGAATCCATCTTCATCAGCTTGAAGCTCCTTCCGACGGTCAGATTGATGACGCAGTCAGAGTATTAAAAAAGGCAGGTTATTTATTATAACCCGCCTGTCCATCTATCTATGCCCCTGAATGTACTTTTTTCTTGCATATTGACTGCCCTATTAATCGGTATACTCAAATTCAAAGTCCATGATGCGCACTGTGTCGCCCTCGGTCACGCCGCGTCTTCTCAGTTCATCGTCCACGCCCATGCTGCGCAGCTGTCTCGCAAATCTTCTGACAGCCTCATCATGCTGAAAATTCGTCATCTTGAACAGAAGTTCCACTTTTGGCCCGGAAACACTAAATACACCATCGCTGCCCCTCGTTATCACAAACGGCTCCTCTTCCTTTTCAAATTGGTAAAGAGCCTCACCCTCCAATTTCGGTTCTTCTTCAAGAGGAAAAACCGGTGTGGTCTGTATCAGTTCATAAACCTTGCCTGTCAGTGCGCTCAGTCCCGAATGGGTCAGCGATGACACCGGATAAACCGGAACATCCGGTCCGATTTTTTCTTTAAACAGCTCCAGATTCCGTGAAGCATCCGGCATGTCCATTTTGCTGGCGGCAATCACTTGCGGGCGTTCTGTAAGACGCAGCTGATAACTTTGAAGTTCCTCATTGATCTTTTGATAATCCTCAAAAGGATCCCGCCCTTCGCTTCCGGACATATCGACAACGTGGATAATCACTCGGGTACGTTCAATGTGCCTCAGAAATTCGTACCCTAATCCCGCACCCTGGCTTGCACCTTCGATCAGTCCCGGGAGATCGGCCAAGACGAAACTCTGTCCCTCTCCTACAGATACGACGCCCAGATTTGGCACTAGGGTAGTAAAATGATAAGCGGCAATTTTCGGTTTTGCCGAGGTGACCGCTGCAAGTAGCGTCGATTTTCCAACACTCGGAAAGCCGACCATTCCCGCATCCGCAAGCAGTTTCAGTTCAAGCTGAACATCACGTTCATCTCCCGGTGCGCCGTTTTCGGAAATATAGGGCGCCGGATTGGCCGGCGTTGAAAACCTGGTATTGCCTCTTCCTCCGCGCCCGCCCGCGGCAATTATTGCCTGCTGACCGTTTTCAGTCAGATCGGCCAGCACTGCCTTGGTCTGGCGATCCCGTACGAGTGTACCGGGTGGAACCTGTACAATTAAAGGTTCGGCATTTTTTCCATGCTGGTTTTTAGTCCGGCCGTTTTCACCTTTCTGTCCTTTAAAATGATGTTTATAGCGAAAATCCATTAATGTATTTAGGCCTTCATTCACTTCAAAGATGACATCGGCTCCCTTTCCCCCGTCACCGCCTGCCGGTCCTCCGTCAGGTACATACTTCTCACGCCGGAAAGCAACCATCCCGTTGCCTCCGTCACCGCCTTTGACATATATG
The DNA here is from genome assembly GCF_002802965.1 of Sporolactobacillus pectinivorans. NCBI lineage: Bacteria > Bacillati > Bacillota > Bacilli > Caryophanales > Sporolactobacillaceae > Sporolactobacillus > Sporolactobacillus pectinivorans. Next base: position 3,006,036 of record NZ_NXGA01000001.1, read on the forward strand.
TTTACTTGATCGACAAACACAAATTCCACCTCATTTTCCCAATAGGACTGTCAGTTGTTACATAGTGTTCGACCCAATGGACCGATTGATTCAGCCCGAACTCATTCATTTGAAGACGCGCCTTCCCAGCATCTTTCAACACTCCACTGAAAACCACGCTGATATGGAAAGCCGATCCTAAATTTTCAAAAATAATCTGCACCTGATTTTCTGCAGCTTCGGAAACCTGCTCCTCCAGAACGGCAAAAAAGCAGTGAAAAAAATCGGTAAGGTACCGGTCATGCTCTGATAGATCCGCTTCCGGCCCCGAAACGGTCAATCCAAGAAGAAAAGGATGGACTGACCAGTCATAAACGATCAGGTAAAAAGCACATTCAGGGATACTTAAATCGGAAATCCGAGACTGGTTTTTGAATTTTTCAGTGATCCGGTCGAGTACCTCATTGGCTTTCTGCGGTCTGTTCAGATACAGGTAACCCTTAATCAGCTGAATATCATTCAGCAGGACATGCCTCGCTGAACTGATCATACTGATTCCTTTTTCTTCATTGATCATCATCCGACCATCCCTTTGTTTGATCTCAATACGACAAGTATATCAGAAAAAGTCGGAAATGATTTCCATTACAGATGAAGATAGAGGAAACTTGTCTCCACATGATCAGCTAGAAAAATTTTATGTCTTCTTAACAGTATAAAAAAGCAGCCAATTAAGCCTTTTGCCTCTGCAAAAAACCTATTGGCTGCCTTCTTTTCTGATGCATCAAACATGGACGCATGTATGTGCCGTCTGATCAGGCTTCCTGAAGTGCCTCAACAGGATAAACGCTGACTCTTTTACGCTTGTGGCCAAATTTTTCAAATTTGACAACACCATCGGCTTTAGCAAAAAGCGTATCGTCCCCGCCGCGGCCTACATTGGTTCCCGGATAAATTTTCGTTCCACGCTGGCGGTACAGAATCGAACCGCTCGTGACGTGCTGGCCATCCGCTCTTTTTGCGCCAAGACGCTTAGAGATTGAATCACGACCGTTTTTTGTACTACCGACACCTTTTTTGGACGAGAAATACTGAAGATCAAGTTTCAACATGATCGGTACCTCCTTTATCGAAAATGTGAATATATTTTCCATACGACTCTTCAATTGTTTGCATCGAGACAAGCATCGCTTCCAGAATCAGCCGGGCTTCTCCGAGATCGCCAGCACCTGAATCCATCGGTAAGCTGCACTGGAGAAATCCTCCGCCCGGTGATTGCCGGACTCTGAGCTCCACCGAAGTCAGTTTTTCAACCGCATTCAGGGCGCCAAAAGACACAGCCGAAACACCGGCGCACACAAGATCAAATCCGTGGGGACCGCTGCCTGCATGTCCCTCCATCAGAAATCCGGTAATTTTTCCACTGGAATCACGATCCACCTTGAGTGTGATCATGATGTATTGTCCTCAGGCATTGATCTTTTCGATGGTAACTTTCGTAAACGGCTGCCTGTGACCCTGTTTGCGGCGATAGTTCTTTCTTTTCTTGAACTTGAAAACAATAATCTTTTTGTCGCGTCCCTGTTCAACGACTTTTGCTGTGACACTGGCTCCCTCGACCGTCGGTGTGCCCACTTTGGTATCGTCGCCGCCAACGAAAAGCACCTTGTCAAAAGTTACCGTTTCACCCGCTTCGGCTACAAGCTTTTCGACAAAGATCGACTGACCTTCCTCTACTTTCAATTGTTTGCCGCCTGTTTCAATGATTGCATACATGCTGATGCACCTCCTTCATTAATCTCAGACTCGCCGGGAAGGGCAGCCTGAAGGCATTTCCGGGCCTCAGCTTAAATCGTTTGGCCCGCCCTTTCCGTGCGGTTGGAGCAAGAGGCTCCCCGTCTGTGTTATTTCAGACAATAACATTTTATAATTTATCACAACCATAATCAGCTGTCAATACTATTATCCCGTTTCCGCTGTGCCAGTACCCTGTCCTTCAGTCCGGTGCGCCGGCGCTTTCGCGTCAGTTCAACCAGTCCCATTTTTGTATAGCCAAACAGTTTAATCGTCGCCGGATCATCAGATACAGCGCCCATTAATGCAGTCAGCACTTCTTTTTCATATAAAGGATCGTTGAAGCGCAGAAAATCAATAACAATCATGCCCCCGATTTCCCTGAGTCTGAGCTGGCGGGCAATTTCCCGGGCGGCATGAAGATTAATCTCAAGCGCCGTCTCGTCCCAGTTGATTCCCGTCGGTGCTGAGCCTGAATTCACATCAATTGCAGTCAGCGCCTCGGCATAATCAATGACCAGAGCAGCACCGCCGGGCAGGGGGACCTCAGGCTGCATGGCAGAAGTATAAGCCCCGTTCAGTTCATGCAGGGCAAAAAGATCTGCCTGATACTGATACACAATTTCCACTCCCCCACTAAGGAATTCCTCGCCAAGATTAATATTGCTGTAGATGGTGCAGTCGGATGGATTATGATTTTCATTTAAAATGGATTCAATAAAAGAGAACGGCCGGAAGATCACGCCCGGATGATCCATGCCCTCTGCTTCTTTTTTTATTCTTTCCCATTGGAAACGTCCATTTTCGAACTCTGCAGCTATTTGTTCTGTATTCATCCGGGCAGCAAAGGTCCGGATGATGGCCCCCTCCGGCGCTATGCACCAGTCTATCGCCTTTTTCCGCAATGCTTCACGTTCCGGTTCTTCGATCTGATGGGATACCGCGACATAGCTTCCCGATGGAAGGTAGATGACACCCTTGCTCACCACCTGGACCTGTTCCGTTAACTGTGCTGATTTGCCGTCCCGTTCTTCTTTCTCAATCTGAACAAGGCGGAGATCTCCAGGAACCGGGACTTCGGACAATGTTTTATCATGCGGCAAGAAGCCGCGTTTGCCGCAGCCAAGATCGAGAAACCATCCCATTTTACCTAGATGACTTTTTCTGACTTTGCCGAGATAAAAATCACCTGCACAAATATTTTCTGATGAAAAGTAAAAGGACTGGACAACACCGCCATTCAGCATAGCAGCGCGCAGTCCCGACTTTTCTTTATCGACAACAACGGACAGTTTACCTTCGTGCATCAGTCCACCTCGTATTCGGAACACTGCACACATTATCGCAAATCTGCGATGAGGATGCAATGTCGCATCCTTCAGCCTATGCTGTTTTTGCAGTCCTCAAGCGTGCCATCCGTGCGCCCCTGGAAAAAATCTAAAGTGAGATGCCGGTCATCAAAGAATAAATCGTCACGGCCTTCAACGTAAATGAGATGATCCGTATTTTTATAGAACTTTGAGAAAACCGCAACCAGTGGCGTATCAGGTTTAAAGGATAGACTCCTGATTCTCGGGCTGGGTCTAACCCGCGCCGAAAGTGCCAGCAGGAATCTCATGAAGTGCAGCGGAATCGCCTGGCGTTCTTTATATATGGATAAAGCGATAAAAGACAGGACAAGCCATAGATTAACTGATAAAGGATAGAAAAAAGCAAGCATCATGCTTGAGGCGATCAGCGCCATAAAAGAAAAAAAGAGAACGCGTTTATAAGCCAGCCTGAACGGGTAAATTTTCTGCAGGCAAAGGTGAAGCAGCCTTCCGCCATCCAAAGGCCAGACGGGAAGCAGATTAAAGACCAGAATAGCCATATTCTGATTATAAAAAATTTCCTGCTGCTGCGCACCCCAGAAGGGTAGCGGCACAATCAGAAAAGCGAGCGCCGCAAGACAAATATTCTGGAAAGGGCCGGCTAAAATGACAATAAGATCCTTCCAGAATGGATGTTCCTCGCTTTCATCAATTTTTGCCACGCCCCCAAAGGGGAGCAGCTCAATTTTTTCCACGTTCCACCCCATCAGGGATGCTGCTGCGGCGTGCCCGCATTCATGAATCAGCACGATTGAAAAAGCAATGACCGTCTCCCAAAGATGCCCGGTGATCATACCTGCCGCAATGACGAGCCAGAAAACAGGGTGGATGCTGATTTTAGAAAATAAAACCCTAATCAAAAGACATCACCTGAATGGGATCGATGAATTTTTCCCCCTTCTTCAATGCAAAATAGAAAGTTCCATTTTTGCCTCCCGATGTTGTACCGATCACTTGCCCCTGCTTTACCTCGTCATAAACTTTGACATTGGTCTTGTCCAGTTTCCCATACCATGATTCGTCATTTCCTTTATGCTGAATGATCACCGTTACACCTGTATTTGCTTTTTTACCGACAAACACAACCAGTCCATCCTTAACTGCTTTAACCGCTGAATGCGAAGATGTTTTAACGGTTACGCCGTTGGTTTTGGTGCTGTAAGGATCGGTCACTTGTCCGCTAACCGGTTCCGCAAAGTTCGGATCATGGTTTTGGGTTGTTGAAGTACCCTGAGTTCCTGTCGATTTTCCGCTGTTCTGGACGCCCGGAACAGGCAAAAAGCTGATCGGATTTCCAAAGTTCTTCTCATACCAGGATGATACTGCAGCAAATTGAAATTCTTGAGTCATCGTAGTTTCAATCGATTTTCTGAGCGGTTGAAACGCAGTACTGTTATTTGTTTCAATCCAATAAGCCGAACCAAAGAGCAGGCTGGCGATCGCACACTGGATCATAAAACGTCTACCCGGATTTCCCGGAATCTTGCGGCCGGGTTCCATATCTTTTTCTGCGCCGTAGCGGTCATGATTATTCGGGTAATCCGGGTATTGATTCTGGCTGGTCCGCCCCCCAATCATTCTCAGTTTTCTATTTTTCCTGTCATCGTGCCTTCTTTTATATTCCTCAAATGCAGCCATGGTTTTCCCCCATCCCCGCTTGTCCTTTTATAAAATCATATGCGGTGAAGGCGAATTTATGAAACACAAAAAAGAGGCTCTTTAGATTCCAGCCTCTTAAAAAAAGATATTATTTTTGTCACAAACTGAGACCAAACAAAAAATTAAACCAATTAATTACCTCATGCCGAGAAGGCTCTTGAATTTATGAAAAAAACCGCCTTTTTCTTCAATAGCCATTAATGGAACAGTTTCTCCAAGAATACGCCTGCCAATATTCCTGTAGGCCTGAGACGCTTTAGAATTTGGGTTTAAGGCAATCGGCTCTCCTTTATTAGATGACGAAATCACATCTTCGTCGTCCAGGACGATGCCCAGAAGATCTATGGCCAGAATATTCATGATCTCATCGATTTCCAGCATACCGCCATTTTTCAGCATATGCTGGCGAATCCGATTAATGATCAGGCGAGGTGGGGTAATTTGTTTTTCCTGTTCCAAGAGGCCTATGATCCGATCGGCGTCACGAACAGAGGAAATTTCCGGTGTGGTGACAACAATTGCATGATCAGCGCCTGCCACTGCATTTCGAAAACCGCGTTCAATTCCAGCAGGACAGTCAATGATCACGTAATCGAAGTCCGCTTTAAGTTCATCAACCATTTTTTTCAACTCTTCGGGCTTAACTGCCAGTTTGTCAGTGGTTTGCGCCGCAGGAAGCATACTGAGGGATTCAAACCGCTTGTCCTTGACCAGAGCCTGGCTCAATTTGCATCGTCCGTTCGCCACGTCAACCAGATCATAAATGATGCGATTTTCAAGGCCCATCACGACGTCCAGATTGCGCAGCCCAATATCGGTATCCACAAGGCAGACTTTCTTTCCCTGAAGAGCCAATACCGTGCCGATATTTGCCGATGTCGTTGTTTTGCCGACACCGCCCTTGCCTGAAGTTATGACGATTGCTTCCCCCATCGAGAACACCCCTCTGTGTATTGAGTTTTACGATTGTGCAAACATGACAGGCAGATCCCGCTGCTTCAAAACAGTCTGGAGCCTGTCAATTACAATTTTATCAAGTGAAGGATCAGCATAGGCGCATTCCAGTACATGATCATTTTTCAGTTCATCCATTGGTTCTTCCTCAGTGCGGCTGATCCGTTTTCCGATTCTCAGTTGTGTCGGTTTCATGATCGAAGCGATAATGACAGCATTCTTTTCATCATCAGAGGTGCCCGCACATGCAATGCCGCGCAGTGCCCCAAGAACATATACATTGCCGGTCGCTGACACCGTTCCACCGGGATTCACATCGCCGATCAGGAGAAGATTTCCCTCAATACAAAGAACTTGTCCCGAACGAACCACACGGGCCACCGATACCAGTCTCTCCTTCACACGTTTCTTTTCAAATTCCTTAACAGTCATCACATTTGATTCAATTGATTCAACTTGGAGGCGATCAAAGGAACGAACCACGTCAATCAACTCTGATCGCTGAGACTCACTGATATAGCGGTTTCCCGTCTGGACTTTAACCGAGATTATCGGGCCATCCTTGTAAAGATGGCGATTGACCGACAGCTTCTCCTTTAGCTCATCGATCAGCGCATCATACGCGCATGTTTCATCCATCACGAGAACAAGGCCGTCTTTTCTGCCTTTCATCGTAACGAGTGGCTGGCTGTCAGACATGGGAATCATTCACCTCAATATGTTTGATATTCAATAAAGAATGCTGAAAATCCTTCTCTTATTTTTCCTAAGTTTCTATGAAAATAAAGAAAACTTGGCAAAGCCAAGCCTCTGGCGCAGGCTGAGCCTTAGTTGTGATGGTCATGGATGGCCTGCCGAACATGCCACAGAACGTACTTCCGCAGGATGCTGTGACTTCGACGTTGTGCACAGAACGTGCACGTTCTCAGTTGAAGATCTGATGTCTGTTCGGCCACTTAACTTTAATCCCTTAAATTTTTATATTTTATTAAAGTGTAAGAAAAGTTTCTGAGAAACCCTTCACAATCTAAAAATTCGCAGGTAACAGCCACAGAAGGCCCGCTATCTATTTACATCCGTTTCCCTTATTGACGTTAGAAAGCTCCGGAAGGGCAAATAGACAATCAGCGCAAAAACAGCATTCAGGCCAAGGGTCGCCGGTATGCGCCATTGTAGTAATTCATTAAGCGACTGATGTGTCAGTCCAATCATAACATAAATCAGATAGACCTCTGTCTGGAGGAAAAACACGCCAAAAGCAGTCAGAACAAGCGTCATCACCGCATTCATGTTAACCCATCTCGACAAAGAATAGGTAACATACACAGCAAGTCCCATGCTGAATCCATACACACCGATAACGGAAGTATAGACCAAATCGGTCAACAAGCCAAAGATAATAGCGTAACTGATGCCCCACTGCTCATCAGCGAAAAATGCCACCATGAGAAGAAGCACAAACAAAAAATTGGGAATCATTTGAATATGTCCCCAATTTTCATAAGGAAAAATGTACATCATAATTGTTCCTTCTAATAGGAAAGCGAGAAACAGAAAGATAAAAAGTTTGAATTGCTTCATAGTTTTTACCCCCCCGCGCCCGTGGAACTTTTTTTAATAATTATGACATAGTTTATATTATTGAGATTTGCTGAAGGCTGCACTTCGGCCGACTGAGTCAGTCCATATTGATCTGTTGAGACGGACGTGATTTTCCCAATCATCAGGCCGTCGGGATACGTGCTGCTCAAACTTGAAGTGGTAACGATCTGGCCTTTCTTAACATTGGCCTTAATCGGTATCTTCTGAAACAGCAGCACACCCTTATTCGGGTCATATCCTTCGACCATTCCGTAAGTTTGCGTGTTTTGGATGATTGCCGAGATTTGATTCATATTTTGCGAGTTGGAAATCAACGATACCTTGCTGGTGAAGTTCCCAACGCTGGAAATACTGCCAACCAGGCCGTCTGAAGTTTCAACCGGCATTCCGGCAGTAATTCCGTTGACACGCCCCTTGTCAACAGTCAGTAACTGATTCCACTGGTCAGGTGAACGATCTATAACTGTTGCCGGATATTTTTTATAGCCCAAAGGATCTGGGGAATTTTCAATATTGAGCAGCCGTTTCATTTCGTTATATCGCTGCGATAGGTCCCTGTTTTGCTGTTCGACTCTTGCATAATCTGCAAGATTTGCCTTAAGTTCCCTATTTTCCACGTATGCATTTTTTATATCACTGACATTCTGAAAGAAACCCGCTACATATTGAGCGGGTACATTAACCACATATTGGAACGACCCCACTGTATCCTGAACAAATTGTTCCGGCCAGCTCGAGCGGTTCCCCTGCCGCAGTGAATAACTGATCAGGGCGATCAGAATGATAAGGCTCATGAGCAGCACAATAAGTTTTTTATTTGAAAAAAATGAAGGCATAGAGACACCTGCTAATCCATCACAAATTGATTTACTATAGGGTGTTCGAAGAGTAACCGAATAATCAGCGACGAATCCCTTTGCTGGCTTGTTTCTTCTTCGTCACCTTTTCGAACAGACTCAATAACAGTATAATGGTATTTTTATTTTCTGTTAGAAGACGCGCTAAATCTTGATTTTGAACGGAAAAGATGTATATTTTCCAAAGAACGCCCGGTGCCAATAGCAACGCAATCCAATGGATTCTCGGCAACAATTACCGGCATCTTGGTTTCATCGCTCAGCAAGTGATCGAGGTTGTTCAGGAGCGCACCCCCACCTGTCAGCACAATACCCCGATCCATAATGTCCGCAGCCAGTTCAGGGGGCGTCTGCTCAAGGGTCACTTTGACAGCTTCAACAATTTGCCCGACGGTATCTTTCAAGGCTGAAGCCACTTCTTTTCCAGTCACTTCAATTGTTTTTGGAAGTCCGGTAAGAAGATCCCGGCCCCGGATATCCATTGTTTCACCTTCGACAGAATCTGAGACGCCGGCCGATCCGACCTCAATCTTCAGCGTTTCCGCCGTTCTTTCGCCAATCATCAGGTTATATGTTTTCTTGATGTACTGAACAATCGCTTCGTCCATGTCATCCCCGGCAACGCGGATCGATTGACTGGTTACAATGCCGCCCAGCGAGATAATGGCAACTTCCGTTGTTCCGCCCCCGATATCGACAACCATGCTTCCCGTTGGCTCCCAGACTGGCAGATCCGCGCCCACCGCGGCAGCAAATGGCTCTTCAATCGTATAAGCCTCGCGGGCACCCGCCTGCTTTGTTGCGTCCTCCACAGCCCTTTTTTCAACTGCAGTAATTCCTGACGGCACACAAACCATAACATTAGGTTTGCGCGAAAAGATTGAGCGCTGTTTCTGCGCTTCATTAATAAAATATTTCATCATTGTTGCGGTCGTATCAAAATCGGCAATAACTCCGTCCTTCATCGGACGCACAGCAACAATGTTTCCCGGCGTTCTTCCGATCATATTCTTTGCAGGGGTACCGACCGCTTCAATAAGACCCGTATCAGTATGCAGAGCCACGACAGACGGTTCGCGAACAACGACCCCTTTTCCTTTAACATATACAAGCGTGTTCGCCGTACCCAGATCAATCCCCATATCTCTTGAAAATCCGCCAAACATCTATGTAATCTCCCTTCAAGTTGCAGAACTCATAAAATTAATTATATCTTACTTAACACTAAAATTATAGTGGGTGTTTCAGGAAGTATGCAAAAATCATTTCCCGTTTATCCGTATTTCACTGTTTCCATCGTTCATTCCATCGTATAATTTCTACATCATACCCTTTTGTTTCAGGCTCGTGAACTTTCTGTCACCGATCACAATGTGGTCCAGGACTTCGACACCGAGCATTTTCCCGCACGAAACCAACCTTTTGGTCACGTCAATATCCTCCCGGCTGGGTGCAGGATCGCCGGATGGATGATTATGGAAGCAGATCATTGCCGCAGCAGAATAGCGGACCGCTTCTTTGAATATTTCGCGGGGGTGAACAATAGAAGAATTCAGGCTGCCGATAAAAATCGTTGATTTATGAAGCACCTGGTTCTTTGTATTGAGAAACAGTACCACAAAATGTTCTTGTTTGAGCGAGCGCATCTCCTCCATGACAAAGTTTGCCCCATCTTCAGGAGATCTGATCGTGTACCGTGAATCGCGCGGAAGCCTGACCATCCGGTTCCCGATTTCAAAACTGGCCAGCAGTTGAACAGCTTTAGCTCTTCCGATACCCTTTATTTTTTCAAGTTCTTCAACACTCGCCTCTTTAAGAAAATCCATCCCACCAAAATGGCTAATCAGCCTCTCGGACAATTGAAGGACAGATTCGCATCTTGAGCCGGAACGAAGAATGATCGCAATCAGTTCCTGATTAGAAAGTGCACCTGCGCCATCCAGCATCAGCCGCTCACGAGGCCGATCAGCATCCGGAACATCCTTCATCATGACATGGTTTTTCAATTTAATTCCCCCCTGATTTGCAGCCGGTAAAACTGCCTGATTGCACGTTTTCATAAACATAACGTTTTTCGGCTTTTATTGCAGAGGGGAAAAATCGAAAAATCAACTTGTCGGGAACTGTCTTTTACTATTTTCGACGGGAATTCAACATTTATGACAATAAATACTGAATTCCCGTCGATTATTTTTTTCTTGCCGTCAATGGATCAGAATCAAGTTCTGGTATAGGGCGACCATCTCCAGTGCCGACTGCTGCAACCTCTCATCATTTTCTCCGCTTTTCGTATGCTGCAGTGCCTGGGCCTGAGTTACTGCTTGCCCGGCCACCGTCTCCATGTTGCCGACTAACATTTGTTCGCTGGCGTTTTTGGGACCGGGGTCCGTTCTTTTCCAATCGTCAAGTATGCTTACCATCTGACGTACCGTTTTATCCGAAACATTCTGTCCACCGGAATTTTCCTCTGCAGCGGTAAGAAGTGTCTGGACAAAAGTTTTTGCTTTTAACGTCAGGATGGCCTGTTTGTCGTTTTTCAGTACCTTCGACGAATTCTGAACCTGGATCTGAAGATATTTTTGATAGGCTGGGATGTTCCGGTTCTTATAATAATTTTCCAGTTGTCCCGCTCCTTTTTTTGAAAAGGCACCACCAATCAGAACAGCCGTCGGATTGTTTCCAGCAGTCAGCGCTGAAAAGCCCTCTCTTCTAAGGTTGCCGGCTACTTGAGAGGCTCTTTCTTTTGTTGAGAAAACACCGGTTTGAATAACATAAATGGAAAGCTCAAGACTCTTGCCCGTTATTTTTCCGGACGGTACATTTATAGAAGATGTGCTTAGTCGCTCACTCCATGCCGCACTTCCCGTGTTCCCTTTTCCTGAAAAGGCTGTTAACATCGTCAGGCCGATGACCAGCCCGATAACGATCGCAGCCGCGCCCGGGAGCCAGAAATGGCTGATTATCTTTAATATCTGTGACGCTCTGAATGTCCGCTTCCTGCCGCGGATCGTTTTATTTTTTTGATAATGAGCCAAATACCCCGGTTGATCGACAATTGATGCTTTGCGTTCCGCTTTCTCGGAAGATGTGCGATTACTCTCCGGTAATCGTTCCCTTTCAGCAGCTGTTTCTTTTTTTACCCACTGTTCCAGGCTATGTGCTTGACCATTGAATTTGATAATCACGTCAGGCTTGTGTCTGTTTTCCCTTTCCACGGCGTTCCCCCCCTTTTATACTGGCAGGACTACTTCGGCAAGGGTAACATAATTCATTTAAAAAGGGACAAGACTTCTGTCGTCTTGTCCCAACTTTTTTTCGCTATTTTTTTTACACTTTAAGCAGTACAAAATTTCGGCAGATTATAAGCCTCTGGCTTCGCCTGAAGGCTTGCCAATCGGCAGGTTTTCTTTATTTGGCAGTTATCTGAACATAGCGGGCAACCCGATTTTTACCTTTCCTTTTCGCACCGTTATACATCGCATGATCCGCGTTATTGATTAATTCCGCAGGCCCGGAGGCATCGTCTCTGGCAGTGGATAGACCAATACTGATCGTGATATGGATCTGTTTGTAACGATGTTCGTTTTCAATATAGATCATGAAAGGCTCGGTTGCAACAGACTGACGGATGGATTCTGCGACCGCAAAACAGATGTTGCGGTCCATATCCGGCAGAAGCACAGTGAATTCCTCACCGCCATACCGGGCAATGATCCCTTTGTCACCGACCGTGCTGCGCAGCCGGTTTGCTACCCCGACAAGAACCGCATTGCCGTTTTGGTGCCCATACGTATCATTCACGGCTTTAAAATCGTCAATATCCATCATAGTAACAGAAAATGTACTCAGTGACAGATCATTATACAAGTGATCCAGCGCATTCATCAAATACCGATAATTAAACAGATCGGTCAAGGGGTCTCGTTCGCTTTCTTTTTTCTGGATTTCGAAAGTTCTCGCATTCTCAAGCGCGATCGCCAGAAAATCACCCACAATCTCCATCCCGATACGGTAAGTTTTCGTATACGCTTTGTTCAGATGCGAGGCCATCGTCAGAACGCCAATCACTTGTCCGTGATACATCATGGGAACGGAGAGAAAAGATTTTGCCCGACCGTTAGAAAGGGCATATAGAAAGGGATACATGTCCTGGTTCCTGATCCCGATCATTGCTCTTCCCTGTCTATAGACATCAAAACTGATATCTGCTTCCTGGCGGAAAGGAACAAAATTCTCAGAATCAAACTTTCTATATAGACGAATGACTTTTGGTTTTTCCGGATATCGATAACTAATAATATACAAGTAGTCCGCAGGAAGCATTTCAGGAATTTTGCTGAACAAAAGATCAACGACATGATCAACTGATAATTCCTCAGTCAGTTTCTGCCCGAGATGATTGACACGTTGCAGAAACTTGATCAAATCCTGACTCGTATTGATCAGCCTGATGATGATCGAGAGGGCAACCATCGGAATTGCAATAATAAACATCCCGTCAATGCCCCTGGTTGAGTACATGAAATAAAAAGCAATACCGAGCGGCATCATCAGGAATGTGACCCCAGCCTCCCAGATCATATCCATGTCAAACCATTTATTATTTCCCGGCGTCTTAAGCAGCCATCGGCGGAACGAGTACAGAACAAGCTCATTGACCAGATAACCTGCCATATAAAAACCGATGACCGGGATAAGGTTGAAGGAGAGCAGCACATGTGCAATGCTTTCCGTCTTCCCGCCAAGGCCGTAATAAGCTCCTGCTGCAGAAACCGAAACAGCCAAAAACATAATAGAATTAATAGGAATACGGTACAGGTCATTCTTGCTGAGCCTCTGGGACAAAAGATAGACAAGAATACCAAACTGAGTCATCACTGCTTCGACAAAAAGACCGAAAATGAGGAATGCGGATAAGCCGATGCCCTGCAAGACGATGATATCGGTACCTTGAACTCTGAAGCTGAAAAGGGCGGTAATCATAAACACAATGCAAACAGTTAGGACAGAAGATAATGTATCATTTTTCGGTGGGTCTGCAAGGTAAATCAATGGCAGAAACACTGCCGCAATGATAAACCAGACTACCCATGTCGCTCTCGTCTTGGCTTTGCTCAATCGCACCTCCTCCTTTTCGTTAAGACGTGCGATGAAAAGGCTAAGTAAATCATACTTTTTTACTAAGTTTATTGTATCAAAAGCAGCCCTATATTGACAGTTTTTTCGAAACTTTCGATTCTTCAATATATATTAAACTTTTTCCTGGACTTTTGCATGATTAATTTGTACGATTATGTTTTATTTTCCAATTTTTTCTTTATTTAAAAATTTTATTCTTAAAGTACTTCGGATTGTTTCACTGCATCGGCATTGTTTTTATCTAACAAAAAATGCCTGATTGCAGCGATAAAATAGAGTGAACCGCAGATCAGAAGCATTTCCCGATCCCCTGTTTCAGCAACCAACCGGCGAAACGCATGCTCCCAGTCAGGATCTTCAATTTTATTCTTGTTCAGAGACGCATCATAAAGCAGTCTGCTCGCTACAGCGCGCGGATAAGAAAAAGTAGTCAGTGTAATCTCCGATGCCGCTGTTTCAATGATCCGAACCATCTTTTCATACTGTTTGTCCTTGAGCGCTGCATAAAGCACACGGACGTTGCGATCCGGATAGTAACGGTTTACAGTTGCGACTAACGCTTCAGTGCCCTGCACATTATGTGCGCCATCAATAATAATCAGTGGCTGCTTTGACATCAGTTCAAAGCGGCCCGGCCAAGCTGTTTTCTCCAGTCCGGCACGAATTTCACTTTCTTCCGCCGGTATTCCATAATAAGTTTTCAGATAGTCAACAACCATAAGCGCTGCGGCGGCATTCTTCAACTGATGCCCGCCTTTCATCCGCAAAGTCAGATCCCGCGTGTGCAGGTAAATGCTGTCAAAGTTAAAATGCTCACCCGCTTCGTCATGCCCTAAAGAATGCACGTGAAATTCACTGCCCAGCGCATAAAGTTTCGACTGTTTTTCCACTGCTTTAGCCCGGATCACCTTAAGTGCATCCGGATGCTCCGCAGTGGTTATAATGCCAACGCCGTTCTTTATGATGCCTGCCTTTTCACCCGCAATGCTCGTAATCGTGTTCCCAAGCTGCTTCATATGATCCATGGCGACATTCGTAATCACTGAAACAAGGGGGTGAATAACATTTGTAGAATCCAGTCGACCGCCGAGACCCACTTCATAAATCACCAAATCGCAGGGATTAAGCTGGCTGAAATAAACAAAACTGAGCATGGTCACCGTTTCAAATTCGGCAGGCAGACCAAGATCTGTTTCTGCATCAACCGCTTTGGTCAGCGGATAGACGATATTTGCTGTTTTAACCAGATCTTCATCACTGATCGGAACGCCGTTAACCATGATCCGCTCATTAAAAGAAGTGATATAAGGTGAAATAAAAGTACCTACTTTCAGCCCGGTTTCCTGATAAATATGGCGCAGATAGCAAACGGTCGACCCCTTGCCATTCGTACCGCCGACATGAATCGTACGGATACGGCGCTCCGGATTCCCGATCTTTGCCAGCATCCATTCCATTCTCTGAGTCCCCGGCTTCATACCATGCGGTATCAGTCCGTGAATCCATTCAAGTGTTTCCTTAATCGTTGTAAACATGCTCTGGTTCAACTCCCCAATAATCAATAAACGGCAGCGGGATCATCACCCGTCACCGTTTATTGTCTGTCAGCAAACATTGATTGTCCACTGTCAGGCTCTTAATTCAGCAATCCTCAATTTGATTTTATCACGTTTTTGCAAGTAATCCTGCTCTTTTTCCCGCTCATTGGTGACAATATTTTCCGGAGCCTTGTCAACAAAGCGCGGATTGCTGAGTTTCTTCTGAACGCGTTCAACTTCCGCATCCATTTTTTCAAGTTCTTTCCCAAGCCGTCCGATTTCATCTTCAATATTGATTAGCCCTGCAAGTGGAAGATAAACATCTGCCCCTGAAACGACTGAAGAGACGGCTTTTTCCGGCGCCTGAACGCCGGTTCCGATCTTCAGTGACGACGGGTTGCAGAACTTTTCGAGATAATATTTGTTCTCGTTCAGTATTTCCGCGTTTTCTTCCGTTTCCGTTTTAATCAGTATATCGACCGGTTTTTTAGGCGCAACATTCTTCCCCGAGCGGATATTGCGCACCGAACGGATGATATTCTGCAAAAGACTCATTTCCGCTTCTGCGTGATTATCGTTCCAGCTGTCGACAACCCGCGGCCAGTCGCTGCGCATAATCGTTTCACCCTGATGCGGCAGATGCTGCCAGATTTCTTCGGTGATAAACGGCATAACCGGATGCAGCAGCTTGAGGATTTTATCGAGAACATAAGTCAGAACCGACTTTGTCGTTTTTTTCGCTGATTCATCGTCTCCGTAAAGCGGCAGCTTCGCCATTTCAATATACCAGTCGCAGAAATCATCCCAGATAAACTGGTAGAGATAACGGCCAGCTTCGCCAAAATCGTAGCTTTCGTACAGTGCCGTGACTTTTTTGATCGTCGCATTGAGCCGCGTCAGTATCCAGCGGTCAGCAACGGATCTTTCGCCAGTAAAATCAAGATCCTCAATGGAAAACTCATCAAGGTTCATGATCACAAAACGGGAGGCGTTCCAGATCTTGTTAGCGAAGTTCCAGTTCGCTTCAATTTTGGTCCACTGGAAGGTCAAATCCTGCCCCGGTGTCGTGCCGGTAGCCAGTGTATAACGCAGTGCATCGGCTCCATAACGTTTGATGACATCCATTGGGTCAATGCCGTTGCCGAGGGATTTGCTCATTTTTCGCCCCTGTTCATCACGGACAAGCCCATGAATCAAAACATCGCGAAACGGGCTCTTACCGGTGAACTCGGATGACTGGAACATCATCCGGGCAACCCAGAAGAATATAATGTCATAGCCGGTGACAAGCGCATTCGTTGGAAAATAGCGTTTAAAATCCGCAGTATCCTCGTCTGGCCAGCCCATTGTTGAAAACGGCCACAAAGCGGAGCTGAACCATGTATCCAGCACATCATCATCCTGCTTCCAGTTTTCAATGTCCTTCGGCGCTTCAAGGCCGACATAGATTTCACCGGTTTGCTTGTGATACCAAGCGGGAATTCTATGGCCCCACCAAAGCTGCCTCGAAATGCACCAGTCACGAATATTCTCCATCCAGCGCTTATAAGTGCCCTCAAATCGTTGTGGGATAAAATTGACTTTGTCATCGGTCTTCTGCATCCTCAATGACGTTTCGGCCAACGGTTTCATTTTGACAAACCATTGCGTCGATAGAATCGGTTCGACCACGACACCCGTACGCTCCGAATGGCCGACCGCGTGTGCATAGTCTTCTACATAAGCCAAGGCACCAGCATCCTTAAGGTCTTCGACGATCTGCTTGCGGCAGTCATCACGATCCAGCCCCTGATATTTCCCGGCGTTTTCATTCATTTTTCCAGTTTCATCAATAACCAGAATCCTCGGCAGATTATGGCGATTGCCGACTTCAAAGTCATTCGGATCATGTGCCGGCGTTATTTTGACTGCACCTGTTCCGAATGAACGATCGACATAGCTGTCGGCAATAATCGGAATTTCACGGCCGACAATCGGCAGAATCACCGTTTTGCCAACCAGATCCTTATAGCGCTCATCGTCCGGGTGAACGGCAATAGCCGTATCGCCGAGCATTGTTTCAGGCCGCGTCGTTGCGATCTGAATAGATCCTGATCCATCTAAAAGCGGATAGTCCACGTGCCACAGGTGGCCCGGAATTTCCTTATAGATAACCTCGATGTCGGACAGTGCCGTTCTTGCCGCCGGATCCCAGTTGATAATGTAGGCGCCGCGATATATCAGGCCTTTCTCATAAAGTTGAACAAATACTTTACGCACAGCCTTGGAAAGGCCTTCATCAAGCGTAAACCGCTCTCTGGAATAGTCCAGAGACAAACCAAGCTTCGCCCACTGTTTCCGGATGAAGTTGGAGTATTCTTCCTTCCATTCCCAGGTAACTTCAAGGAATTTCTCGCGCCCCAGATCATAACGCGATTTGCCTTCCTTGCGCAGCTTGGCGTCGACTTTCGCCTGTGTTGCGATGCCCGCATGGTCCATTCCCGGAAGATACAACGCGTCGTAGCCCTGCATTCTTTTGAAACGGATCAAAAGGTCCTGCATCGTCGTATCCCACGCGTGGCCGAGGTGCAGTTTTCCCGTAACATTCGGCGGCGGGATAACGATGGAATAAGGTTTCTTTGCCGGATCGCCGTCCGCTTTAAAATATCCTTTCTCACGCCAAGTCTTATACCATTTTTCTTCGGTCTCGCTTGGATCATATTTTGTGGCCATTTCCTTTTCTTGTGCCATTTTTACCACCCCTTTACAGAACTAAAAAAGAGCGTTCTTCATCGCAAGGACGAAGAACGCTCCGTGGTACCACCTTTATTTGCGCCAAATCAGCCGGCGCACACTTAAACATTGATAACGGTTTTCCGGACTTTCCTACTCAGCTTGCGCCTTTCAGAAAGACTGCTCAAGGGCAACTTCCACTCCGCCAGCTTGAGAAGCCTTTCAGCGCATCAGCTTCCCTCTCTTACAGAAGGAGTTCAGGAACTCCTCTTCCAGCTTAAAGACGTGTACTACTCCCTGTCTTAGCATTTAAATATTATATACGCATAGATCATACGTGTTTAATCATCATTATACATATTTTCACTGCTGTCCGTCAATGTTTCAAAGATATTTATCACACCCGCCTATTGCCGCTCATAAACTGAGAACAAAAGAAAATCATCTCATAGGGACGGAAC
The DNA here is from genome assembly GCF_002802965.1 of Sporolactobacillus pectinivorans. Taxonomy (NCBI): domain Bacteria; kingdom Bacillati; phylum Bacillota; class Bacilli; order Caryophanales; family Sporolactobacillaceae; genus Sporolactobacillus; species Sporolactobacillus pectinivorans. The sequence goes on from NZ_NXGA01000001.1 coordinate 3,024,101, forward strand.
AACTGCTGCCTGTATCATGTGATGGGTCTGGTTTTCACCATTTTGTGAAGGGCATGTCTTTTCGTTAAATGTTCACGCGGTTTAATTGGATTTCCAAAGTTTTATTCTATCCACTAGAGGGGAGTGGCCGGATTGTTTAAAAAAAATCACTTTTCGCCTTTCTTTAAAAAATGCCGTGAAGGTCTCAGCATCATCGTTCTCCCGCTCGCTCTTTTTCAGCTGGTCCGGGCGATCTTTATTCCAACCACCTTTGATGTCCTGCTTGCTGCGATCCTTTTTTTCATTTATGTCTGTTTTCTGAAAAAATGGTTTTGATCACGGGCTTTCGCTTTCAGCTTCCTTTTCCTGATCCGAACTTTCCTTCTCTTTCTTCTCTTTCAGATAAAGTTGAAAACAGTGGAGCAGATTTCCCTGGGCTTTGCTAAAGTCCGTCCAGCGCCGGATAAACCAAAGTTCATCTTCCGAATGCTCCGAAGTATAGCGGCCCATTAAATCAGCAGGCACTCTGGGACAGAGTAAAAAGTGAAACAAAAATGCCGTTTCCTGATCCGTAAGCGGGCAGACATCAATATAGGAGCGGAGCAGTCCGTCCCATAGCTGCCCGTCCGCCGGCAGAATCATATTTGCCTGCTCGACCATCATTGCCGTTTCAATAATGAAAAAATCATCCCGGCATTCTTCAAAATTGGTCAGGCAGCTTCTTTCTCCTGCAATCAGCAGATGAAGAGGGCTCAACCGCCCATGGCATAATGCACGGCGCAGGCCTTTGCCTTTCCCGTTCTCATCGTTCTCCGGACCCTTGGAGAAATAAGCGGCGGCCTGCTCCAATGAACCTAGATAGCTGCCGGCAGAATTCAAGACGATTTGCTCGAAGGGAGATGGATAAATGTGATGTTCTGCACGGTTCAGGAACTGTTCCCATTCCATTTTTCTCGCCGTCACCACTTGCAGTGCCGTCTTGAAAAGCGCATCGGCGCTGCTTTCCGCCTGCATCGTTTGCCGGTGCATCTGTCCGGCTTTGACAAATAGACGCCGATAACGTTCCACAGTATCCGATTCAGGAACTGTTTCCTCGACCCAAGGCAATATATAATAACAGGTGTCTTCACCGGTAATGATCAGATCGCCGTATTTAGACGGCAAAGGGCAAACCGCATCAAAAACCAGGCGGTGCGCCAATGAATAAGCAGTCTTAAGATGCCCAATCTGATCTTCGCTCAGCTGTTTGCGTTTCAGAGCATAGCTGCCGTTTGCCGTGTTCACTTTGACTATTGGTTCTCGGATTTCCACACGGACAGGAAAGAGATCGTACTGAAAAAGTATACGGTTAATTTCTATACTCTGCTCAGTAGGCAAAAAAGGTCACCTTCCTCCACGTTCAGCCCGTTTCCGCATAAACAGATTGAAACAGACTGATAATCCGTGTTTTTTGATCCCATATTTTCTTAAATCCATCCGTATTCTGTTCCGATGCTCCTTCATCTCTGAACATCGAAGCGGCCAGGCTGAACCATTCCCTTGGTTCATACCAGGCCGCCTGCAGCAAATCCGCTGTCTGCCTGTCAGGCACACCTTTTTCCTTCATGCGGCAAAACAACCTGTGCAGACAGCCTTCTCCTTCATGCATGGCGGATCCAAGGAAAAAGTCAGCAAGTTCCGTGTATCCGCTGACTGCACCGCATTGGCCGATCTCAACAAACAAAGTTTCAAGCAGTGCCTTGCTTTGCCGGAATGAAAAATCCTCAGGCAAAATAAACTGCCTGCCGCGCGGCGTATGCCTGCTTCTGAGCATATCGCTCTGATACGCCCGTTCACGAACCTCAGGATAACAGAGCCGCGCCATTTTCCCTGCAGGGCCATTGAATGCACCTGATTTCTCTGCCTGTTCGTAAACTGCTTCAGCCCTTGCCAGTGCAGAAATTCCCTCTGGTTCTGAAACTGCGCCGCGGCTTTTCATTACCAATGAGGCGATGACCTCTGCCCAATCCTCTTCATAGCCGGATAATTCTGCTTTTCCCAGCGGGGCGTCATGGCATGTGACTGCAAATCTACCGAATCGGATAAAAGGGCTCCCGGAAACAGTCACGTACATTCGATCAATAAAATAGCGGCTGCTGAGCAATTGCCGGCGCCAGTCCATATGTTGGCGAAGAAGCCGTTCATCACCCCAGAAGCGGATCCGTTTCAGCCCCCGTTCCGTCCCAATCAGCATTGGACTTTCCCGGGCTAGACTCAGATCGCGGAAATGGTAGCCGTTCTGAAGTGTCGAGATCAGCAAGGCTGCTTCATCATTCATCCTTGCTCCCCTTCGCCACTTTCGGAATATAAAGGAGCTCGCCCGGTTCAATACTTGCAGAAGCCAGGGCATTTTTTCTCAACAGACTGGTGACCGGAACATGGTAACGTTCTGAGATACTCTCCAACGATTCACCTGTCTGTACGATACAGATTTTCACCCTTGTTTTCTGATCGGATTCATCTCCCGCGAGCACTTTGGTCAGATACAGGCTGTTCGCTTCACTCTTACTTTCGCCCGGGCCGGAGTCCGCAACATTATTTTGATTACCGGCTTCATCTACTTGATTCACCGGCTGATCTCCCTCAGGCCGTTCGGAAAAAGCAACGAGAGGGGCCGTCCCGACTTCTTCCGGCGCTTCCGGTTTGCGAAAGGCTTCATATTGAAAATCTGTCAGGCCTTCTTCATCATCATCCTGACGGTCAGTTGGCATCTCATCGTATTCGCCCGAGAAGATTTCTTCATCATATACGTCCGATGCATCCGGGCCTTCCTCTCTTTTTCCCTTTAAAAATTTTGCAAAACCTTTTTCCGCCTTTTTTTTAGGTTGATTGGGACCAGGCTGATTCTGATCGGTCGGGAGTACCTGTGCTTTTCCAGGGGCAACGACTGCACCTTTCTGATTATCCTTTTTTGCTGCAGTTTGAACTGGTTTCGCATTTTCTTTTTTCGCCGCTGGCTGGGCAGATTTCACGTTTTCCTTCTTCGCTGCCGGCTGGACGGGTTTCACGTTTTCTTTCTTCAACGCTGGCTGGGCAGGTTTCACGTTTTCCTTCTTCGCTGCCGGCTGGACAGATTTCACGTTTTCCTTCTTTGCCGCCGGCTGGACAGGTTTCACGTTTTCTTTCTTCGTCGCCGGTTGGACGGGTTTCACGTTTTCCTTCTTCGCTGCCGGCTGGACAGGTTTTTCGGCCTTTACCATAGGTTTCTCTTTAGGCACAGGGGCTTTCGGTTTTTGAACCGGTTTTTCCTTTCTTTCCTCTGGTGTCTGTGGATTGGTCAGTCCTGTAATGGCAATATCCGCCTGAAGCTGAATATGCCGGTGCTCGGCCAGTTCGTAATCAAATGATTCAATCACGACGTACAAATTTTCCAAATCCGGTACACGATCCGAGGGAATCGTGATATCGATTGGGAAATGATGCTCCAGAACCGCCGTCCCTTCATTTGTTTCCATGATTTCGTCAATCGTCCGGAAAGGAGCGGGTTTGATTTCATCGGGTTCCACCGTGCTTTCCGATGGCTTGTATTCACCGGTCAACCGCAAATACCCTTTAATGGTCACGTCATTCCAGTTTTCCTCAACTGCAATGTCCGGTTCAAGAGCCATGGACAGGATTTCTTCGGCAGGCGCGTCGTCCCTCAGCCATACCGATTCATTTATTGAAAACTGCAAGCGATCATCCGAAGATTGAGACATGCTTTCCACCCTCTCATCCATTCTTAATACAGGTCTATGCATCAAGCAGGGATTTATGCGCAAACGATGATTGTAGAATGCACGGCGGCTGGAAAAACGGTCAATTCATTAAAAAACAGATGATCAGGAAGGTTCGGCTTTTTTCTCAAGGTAAACTCCCTCATCCTTTTTCCATTCACAATAAAAGATATCCTTGACGTGATCAATATGGTGCTTGCGAAGCTCATTCTGCAGCCATTCCTCATTCAATCCGGCTTTTTTCAGATTATCCCAGTCCACTTCACCGTCTAAAATGATTGTGACGGGCAGGTAGACCGGTTTTTGCGGCTGCTTCATATCCTCATTTGTTGGATTGGCATATTTCGACTTTTTAAGAACGCTGACAGTGCCATCGGTTTCCAAAATGGCATAGGCCACCTCACGGACCGAAAAAACATCTTTCTGTCGCAGCAGATTCTGCAGCATATTCAGATCAAGCTTCTCTTTTTTCATCTGCTTTCTATCAAGATGGCCGTTGCGTATAACAATTGAAGGCTTTCCTTCCAGAAAGCCCCGCGTTCCCCGGAACTTCTGCGTGCACCATTCGACGATGTAGATCAGCAAACCCCAAAGTGTAATGGCAAACAGAATCGATTCAAGGCCGGTATCTTTGTCATACAGCGCGTTACCGACAAATTCACCCAGAACGATAGCTGAAATGAAGTCAAACGCCGTGACCTGAGAAAGCGTTGCTTTGCCAAGAATTTTTGTCAATGTGAAAAGTGCCGCAAACCCAACGACGAGCTCAATTGCTATCCGTACGAAATGCATGTCTAACCCACCCTCTGAAAAATTGGTTATGTATACTTAGTGTTGCTTAATCAGCAGGAAATATTTATCTTGTTTTTTGGCGCTCACGTCAAAATGAAGTTCACGTATAAAATTCAGCAACCACGTATAAATTTCGATAATCACGCATAAACTGACGGGCTCCAAATCACTGTTTTCACTTAAAATAAAAAGTGGCGCTTTTCTCACCACTCCGGTTGAAAAAGCTCCACTTTTTTATTCATGTCTATGTTGTTGTTCAATTATTCAGATTCGACGATCTGTTTAAATGCGTTTTCCGCCGCCCGGATTGTTTTTTCAATGTCTTCCATCGAATGTTTCGTCGATAAAAAAACACCCTCGAACTGGGACGGTGGCAGTGAAATTCCCTGTTCGATCATTGAAGCAAAATACTTTTTGAAATGGTTCAGATTGGACGATTTAGACCTTTTATAATTAATCACCTTCTGATCGGTGAAGAAGAAACCCATCATTGCCCCGGCCTGATTAACTGTGAGCGGAATGCCATATTTCTTCGCAGCCTTCTGATAACCTTCCGCCAGCCTGTCCGCTTTCTTTCTGAATTCAGGATAATCTTCTGGCGTTAATTGTGAAAGGGTCATGTACCCTGCAGCCATAGCCAGCGGATTACCGGATAATGTGCCTGCCTGGTAGACCGGGCCTTCCGGAGCCATCTGCTTCATAATATCGCGCCTGCCGCCGTAGGCACCGACCGGGAGGCCGCCGCCGATTACTTTTCCAAGTGTCGTCAGATCCGGCGTTACGCCGTAATAACCCTGAGCACAATTATAAGCAACGCGGAATCCGGTCATGACTTCGTCAAAAATAAGCAATGAACCATAAGCTTTGGTTATTCTTCTCAGTTCCTCAAGAAAGCCGGGAATCGGCGGAACAACGCCCATGTTTCCGGCAACCGGTTCAACAATAATGCAGGCGATATCATGCCCGTATTGTTTAAAAACATCCGCGACTCGTTCGGCGTCATTATACGGAACAGTCAGAGTGTCCCTGGCCAGCTGTGCCGGAACGCCCGGGCTGTCTGGAAGGCCCAACGTCGCGACCCCCGAACCCGCCTTGATCAGTAAAGAATCAGAGCTCCCGTGATAGCTGCCTTCAAATTTAAGAATCTTGTCTCTTCCTGTATAACCGCGTGCGAGCCTGATGGCGCTCATCGTCGCTTCTGTTCCGGAATTGACCATCCGCACCATCTCAACAGAAGGGACGCGTTCAACTACAAGTTCAGCGAGTTTTGTCTCCAGAACATGCGGTGCTCCGAAACTGGTCCCCTTTTCAGCCGTTTTCTTCACAAACTCGACTACTTTTTCATCGGCATGACCGAGAATCAACGGTCCCCAGCTCAGCACATAGTCAATATATTCATTTCCGTCCAAGTCATAAATTTTAGAACCCTTCCCGTGATCCATATAGATCGGGTTCAGATCAACAGCCGGAAAAGCCCGGACAGGACTGCTGACCCCGCCCGGCATTAAAGGCTTTGCCTCTTTATAGGCTGCAATTGATTGACTGAAATCCATTTCTCATCCTTCTCCCTGGAGCCAGAAAATGGCATCCTTTGCGTAATATGTAGCAATCGTGCCGATGCAATTTCTGTCGCGGTTGGCGGCTCATGGACAGACGCCTCATCCGTCCAATTATTTTTCCATGCCGGCGCCCAAGCACTGTTATTTCTTTTGCTCTCATCTTCCACAATGTTGAAAAAATCCGCAAACAGATCAACGGCGGATTCGCCGTTCTCGCTGCCGGCAAGTTCTTTAAGTTTATTAATGGGATCATGAAGCAGCTGGTTGATCATGCTTTGAGCATGTTTGCGAATAATTTCGTGTTCCTGCTCGGTCATTCCCGGCAATTTATGTTCGATGCTTTTCATAGTTTCCGAATGAATCGTCAGCGCTTTTTTTCTGAGTGCGGAGATAACAGGAGCAACCCCACGCATCAGCAGCCATTCATTAAACTTGACCAGCTGATGATCAATCAGCGGCTCTATTTCCTGCGCTGCCTGCCTGCGCGCTTCGTGATTATGATCAATAATCTTTTCAAAATCATCAATATCGTAGAGGAATACGCCTGCGATTTTTCCGGCAGCCGGATCAATATTGCGAGGTACGCAAATATCGACAAGAATCAGCGGCCGTTTCCTGCGGCGGATCTGCGCATCAAAAACAGCGGAGCCGGAGATCAGAAAACTCTGGGCTGAAGTGGTGCAGATGACAATATCCGCCTCTTCAATCAGCCGATTTAACAACTCAAAGGGCACAGAACGGAGCCCGGGGCGTTTCGCCAGCTGATCGGCTTTGCTTTTTGTACGATTCGTAATCATGATGTCCCTGGTACCGGCACCAGACAGATGTTTCAGTGCGAGCTCGCCCATTTCACCCGCGCCGACAATCAACGCTCTTTTGTTTTCCAGAGGACCGAATGTATTTTTCACCATTTCCACGGCCGCATAGCTGACAGAGACGGGATGATCGTTAATGTGCGTTTCGCTCTGGGCGCGTTTTGCCACTGTCAGCGCTTCCTTGAACAATTCGTTGAAAAATGCTCCGGTTGCACCGCTTTTTTGAGCTGTAAGAAAACCGCTGCGCACCTGCCCGAGAATCTGTGTTTCACCGAGAATCATTGAATCCAGTCCGCATGTGACATGAAATAAATGATCCACAGCTTCCTTGTCCTCTTTAACCAGAAGGAGCGGCAATAATTCTTCCATAGTTACATGAAACCAGTTGGTGAAAAAGTGTTTAACCGCATAGCATCCCGTGTCCGTCCGATCACTGACAGCATAAATTTCAGTTCTATTGCAGGTTGACACAATCACATTTTCAAAAATGCCCTTCGTTTTATGGAGTTCCTTCAATGCTTTTTCAAGATCCGATGGCTCAAATGTCAGCTTCTCCCTGATTTTAATCGGGGCGCCGCGAAAGTTTACCCCAATCGCCAGAATGTGCATCCAAATTCCCCCCCGGTATAATTCTCTTTTCAGGCAACTTAAATCATTCCTGCCGTTCAGCTAAAATAAAAAAGATGATTGACAAAGATTTTCACCTCAACGGCAAACCGGCTCTATCATTAGAAAGGCATCGCTTTTCCGAAGCATTCTGTCTCTGGATTTTCGTTACTTAATCCATTCAAAAACGCACTCAGTTCAGAAAAGGGGTCAGGGCAGACCAAGCTTCATCTTTTCCCAGTCCCGTCACTGAAGAAAATAAAATCAAGGGCTCGTCAGGCCCGAGCCCGAGATCGCGCGCAATCGTCTGCTTCTGGCTCTGGTGCTTTCCCTTAGGAATTTTATCCGCTTTGGTTGCGACCGTAATGACAGGGTGCCCGAAATAAGCCAAATAATCATGCATCGTCACATCATCTTTGGACGGGGGATGGCGCAAATCAACAAGGTGAACGACTGCACTCAGCCTAGTGCGTTCCGAAAAATACTTTTCGAGCATCCGCCCCCACGCTTCTTTGTCTGCCTTGGATACTTTAGCGTAACCGTATCCCGGCACATCAACAAAATAAAAAGCTTCGTTTATCTTAAAATAGTTCAGTTTTTGTGTTTTCCCCGGTTTTTCAGAGGTTCTGACCAAGTTTCTTCTGCCCAGCATCTTGTTAATGAATGTGGACTTGCCAACGTTTGAACGCCCGGCCAGGGCAATCTCCGGCAGGCCGTCAGTAGGATATTGAGCCGGACCGACCGCACTGATAATGTAGTCCGCCTGCTTGATTTTCATGGATCCACTCTCCCTGATGTGCAGGCCCCGTTTATGGTCTGCAGTTGTACGAACATATGCTTCTCCGGACATTGCTGTGCATCACTCATTTTAGCGTAAGCACCGGTCCGTGTCCATTCATCCGCGCACGTTGTTTGTGATTCTGACTATAATAAAGTTTTTGCTGGTTTTGCTCTTGTTAAGAAAAATTTAGTTTTCGCTGATACTTCACTCATTTTCGTCGATATGGCTATCTGATAGGACAAGCGGCCGGCTCATCCTCTCCGTTGTTTAGGCCAAATCCTCTCCGGTTCTAAAAAAGAGCTTATATCTTTTTTATTGCACGATTTGCGTCAACTTAATTGTGCTGCCTGTCATCATTATACTGTTATTTGGAGTTTATTCTAAGAAGTGAAATGCTGCATACATGAAAATCACCGTTGTTGGATGATTAATCAACGGTGATTTAGTAATAAATAGGTTGATTTTCTGCTGTGATTTTATATGCAAATTCCTTTGCAGTTTACCATAGAATTCGTGTGTTTACACCTCGAAACGGAGCATGTTACCAGATGAAAGGACCTCTTAATCAGAAATTCCGCCGGATCATGATTCTTTCTTCTGAATACGCAATCCGGCTGACCGTGCTGAGAGCGGACGGCTGAGCAATGCATCGGAATAAGGTGTCTGTTCCAAATCTAACTGAGTTTTCTCCTGTGGAAGCAGTGCCAGATCAAGCACTTCTCGAAGGGAATCGACCGGAATGACCTCCACTTTTCCAAAATTTTTCAGTGTTTCCTGCATATTTTCTCTTGGGATGATGACCCGTTTCGCCCCTGCCTCAGCCGCCGCCTCCACTTTTGCCATAACACCGCCGATCGGTTTGACCTGGCCATGGAGGCCGAGTTCGCCTGTCATGGCCAGATCCGGGCTGACGCAGCGGCAAAGAATGGCAGAGCAAATCGCAACGGCCATGGAGATGCCGGCGGAAGGCCCGTCAACAAGTGAACCACCCGGAAAGTTAACATGAATATGGTATTTGTAAGTTGCAAAGCCCATGCGGTTCAGTACGGTAAGTACATTTTCAACCGAGCCGCGTGCCATGCTTTTCCGCGTAACCGACCGTCCGGAAGAACCCATCGTTTCTTCTTCAGCGATCCCCGTAATGGTCAGACTTCCTCCACGGCGTGTTTTTACAGCCGCTGCCTCAACCTCAAGCAGAACGCCCTGACCCGGACCATACACGGCCAGCCCGCTGACCAGACCGATCTCGGGTTTCTGCGGCACTTTTACGTTGGGCTTCGGTGCCAGGCGGCTTGAACGGATCACCCATTCAATCTCTTTCAGGCCAATTTTTCGGGTGTCTCCATCCTGGTACATCGCCATACCCGCCGCAATTTGCATTATGTTTACCGCTTCACGTCCGTTTTTTGCATAGTCCGCAATTTTCTCCAGGCAAACCTGCGGCACGGACAAGTTTAACTTGTCCGCAGCACGGCCGGCAATTTTCTGAATCTCCGTTCTGCTCAGCTCGCTGAAAAAGATCTCGAGGCAGCGCGAGCGGATTGCCGGTGGAATTTCTTCCGGACGGCGCGTTGTGGCGCCGATCAACCGAAAATCTGCCGGCAGCCCCTTCTGAAAAATGTCGTGAACATATGCCGGAATCTGCTGATTTTCTGGACTGTAATAAGCACTTTCAAGAAAAACTTTGCGGTCCTCCAGAACTTTCAGCAGTTTATTCAGCTGAATCGGATGCAGTTCACCAATTTCGTCAATAAAAAGAACACCGCCGTGCGCATGTGTTACCGCACCTTCCTTCGGCTGAGGGATTCCCGCCTGGCCCATGGCTCCGGCACCTTGATAAATCGGATCGTGGACGGAACCAATCAGCGGATCGGCAATGCCGCGCTCATCAAATCTGGCCGTCGCCCCGTCCAATTCAATAAAAGGTGAATCACTCTTGAAAGGAGACTTCGGATTTCTTTTCGCTTCTTCAAGAACAAGACGCGCCGCGGCTGTTTTGCCGATTCCCGGCGGTCCGTATACGATCACATGCTGCGGATTGGCTCCACAAAGTGCGGCCCGCAATGCCTGGATTCCCTCTTTCTGACCAATGACATCTTCCAGCGATTTCGGACGGATGCGTTCGGACAGCGGTTCGGACAAAGAACGGTTCCGCATTCTGGCAAGCTGCTCCATTTCCTTTTTTGATTCCTTATCAACAGAAATGCGCTGTACATGCTGATTGCGCAGCAGATTCCAGAAATACAGCCCAATGATGGCGCCAAAGAAAATTTGTGTAAAAATCAGTAAAATCATCCAACTCATTTTGTTGCTTGCCTCCCTGAAAGAAACGGCTGAATCACCGTCCGTTCCTTTTATTCTATTGGGCAGTATTTCCAGCCTCGCCGGGAGTTAATCAAATGATGGGTAACAAAAAGCGGCCCCCCTCGCTGGAGAACCGCTTTTCAACTCATTAATTTTGATCGATCATGCACTTTCTTTGGGGGTTTCGGCACTCTTAATGACCGTCGTGCCGTCACTCATCTGCAGCGTTGGACGTTCTTTACCCTCAACAGTTGCCTTTGTGATAATACATTTTTCAATATCATCGCGTGAAGGAATCTCATACATCAAGTCCAGTGTCATACCTTCAATAATTGAGCGGAGTCCGCGTGCACCGGTTTTACGCTCAATGGCCAATTTGGCAATAGCACGGAGCGCATCATCCGTAAATTCCAGTTCAACATCGTCCAGCTCAAGCAATTTCTTATACTGCTTGACAAGGGCGTTTTTCGGTTTGGTCAGGATATCGACCAGCGCATCTTCATCAAGCTGCTTCAAAGTGGTGATGACAGGAAGGCGTCCGATAAATTCAGGAATCAACCCAAATTTCAGCAAATCTTCCGGCAGCACACTTTTCAGCGCATCGTCACGCTGTATGTCCTGACCCTTCATCCCGGCGCCAAATCCAATGACCTTTTTACCCAGACGACGTTTGATGATCTGTTCAATACCATCAAAGGCGCCTCCGCAGATGAACAAAATGTTTGTGGTGTCGATCTGAATGAATTCCTGATGCGGATGCTTGCGCCCGCCCTGAGGCGGCACACTGGCCACCGTGCCTTCAAGAATTTTCAGCAACGCCTGCTGCACACCTTCGCCGGAAACATCTCTTGTAATTGACGGATTTTCCGACTTGCGGGCTATTTTATCAATTTCATCGATGTAAATAATGCCCTTTTCAGCTTTTTCCACATCGTAATCTGCTGCCTGAATCAGTTTAAGCAAAATATTCTCCACGTCTTCTCCAACATAGCCGGCTTCCGTTAGCGACGTCGCATCGGCAATCGCAAACGGTACATTCAAAATACGCGCCAGTGTCTGAGCAAGCAGTGTTTTCCCGCTGCCCGTCGGTCCAATCATCATAATATTACTCTTGGATAGCTCGACGTCATCCGGTTTCTGCTTTGTATTGATTCTTTTATAGTGGTTATAAACGGCAACGGATAAATTCTTCTTTGCATCATTCTGTCCGATCACATAATCTTCCAGTATAGAGCAGATCTCCTGTGGTTTCGGAATATCTTTGAATTCAACCTCTTCGTCCGTGCCCAGTTCTTCTTCTACAATTTCCGTGCACAATTCAATGCATTCATCACAAATGTAGACACCCGGTCCGGCAACGAGCTTGCGGACCTGGTCTTGAGTCTTTCCACAGAAAGAGCATTTCAGCTGTCCTTTTTCTTCGTTAAATTTGAACATGTTTTCACCCCTATTCATTCTATCGTCCATCATTACTCCAGACAAGAGCGAAGCACTCGGTTATTCTCAAGCTGATGGGATAGGCCTTCGAAATTGTACCCGGCCTGATTTACCTATATCCTTCCCCTTAACAGACATGAAAATGACAGATCCTGATGCACAGCCTCTGCCGGTGTCTGCGGCTTGGCAGTCGGCGAGTTTTCTTTACACAAATCCGATCAAAAAAATCAGGGAATATAGTGTAAGTGCAACTACGCCTCTGCCGTCGTCTACGACTTGGCAGTCAGCGAGTTTTCTTTATGTAGGCATTGTATCATAAAACAAGTCTTCCGATAAGCTATATGTCTTGCCGGAATAAATATGAGTCATTATATAAAAAATGGTGTGCTGTTACAAAGGAAGAAATACCATAAAAAAACAGCTAATAATGACAGGCGGGCAGAAGCCTGCTTTCACATCTGCCCACCCACATCATGCATATCTTTTTCAGCATTTAGCTGATTTTATTTTTCTTCTTCAGCAGCTTTTTTTTCAGCCTCTGCCGCCTTCGGTTTGCTGTTCTCTACAAGGAAATCCACAGCCTGACGCAGCCTGAGGTCTCCCTTTACCAGTTCAGTGCTCCCCAGCGCAGATTTCAGCTGCTCTACACTGAGCTTATATGTGTCAGACATTTTCTTCAGTTCTTCTTCAACGTCTTCTTCAGAAGGCTCAATCTTCTCAGCTTTAGCGATCGCTTCAAGTGTCAGATTTGAGCGGACGCGCTTTTTGGCATCCTCTTTCATCTGGTCGCGAAGTGCGTTTTCATCGGAGCCTGTCAGCTTACTGTACATGTCGAGCGTCATACCCTGAGCTTTCAGACTCTGCTCAAATTCTTTCACCATGTTATCCTGTTCATTTGTAACCATAACTTCCGGAATGTCCATTTCAGCATTAGCAGCCGCCTGCTCCACAACGCTTTCACGCTTGCTTGACTCGGCATCCGATTCTCTGTGCTCTTTCAGATGGTTTCTGGTTTTCTCTTTCAACTCAGCAAACGTGTCGACATCCTCGTCAACATCTTTGGCAAATTCATCATCAAGTTCGGGAAGCTGTTTCTGCTTGATTTCATGTATCTTGACTTTAAACGTTGCTTCCTTGCTCTTCAAATCTTCTGCATGGTAGTCTTCCGGGAACGTTACGACAACATCTTTTTCACTGTCAGCCTTCATGCCGATCAGCTGATCTTCGAAACCCGGAATAAATGAACCTGAGCCAATTTCAAGCGAGTAGTTTTCAGCTTTGCCGCCTTCAAACTGCTTACCATCCACATAACCATCGAAATCGATTACGACTGTGTCGCCTTTTTCAACTTCACCGTCGTCTTTGACAACCAGTTCAGCATAGCGTTCCTGTAGATGCCCGATTTCATGATCCACATCGGCATCCGTTACTTCGGTACTTTTTTCTTCCACTTCAAGGCCCTTATATTCACCAAGCTTGACTTCCGGCTTGACGGTGACATCTGCTTTCAGTACAAGCTTCTTGCCCTTGCCAATTTCCTCAACATCAACCTGAGGCTTGTCTACAGGTTCAATGCCGGTCTGGTCAATCGCTTCGGAATAAGCATCCGGAAGGACAAAGTCAATTGCGTCTTCATACAATGCTTCAACCCCGAAACGCTGTTCAAAGAGCACACGCGGCACACGGCCTTTTCGGAATCCTGGTACATTGACTTTTTTAACGACTTTTTTGAACGCCTTATCCAGCGCCTGGCTAAAACTGTCAGCATCCACTTCAAAAGTCAGCGTGCCGACATTTCCTTCTTTCTTTTCCCAACTTGCTTCTACAGTCATTTATTTTTACCTCCAACATCTATCTTTGCAGCACAACGGCTTTCTAATGGCGGGCGGACATCCGTCATGCCATTTTGCAGTCGGAACGTCTTTTTCACGCACATTAAAATAATGCAACTACGTTATTATAACATAAGAGTCTGACTGAAAAAACTGATTTGGACCAAATTATCATGGTTTGTACAATTCCAGCTTCTGAAAATTCACGCTGCCTAACGGATTCCGTACCCTTCAATTTCATGCACCATCCGACATGCGTTTTGAAATTCATTCCCTGAAACGCCGAAAAGTTCAAGCATATCCTCAACTTTTTCTCCCATTTCGCCGGTCTGAGAAGCCTGAATAGAAAAAACAGCTGCCCACACGCGGGCGGACGGAGGATCAAACGGTTTCGGATAAACGGTCATCGTAAAAAAGCGTTCTGTCTCAATAGCCAAAGTTGCCAGTGTCGGATTTTCCGAATTAAGAACCTGACCGATCTGCGCTTCAATTTGATCAGAAAACTCCTTATGCAGAAAATTGTGGTCGAATGTCACCCGATAAGCTTTCCCAAATTTCCATACGTCCATTTTTTCCGTCAGCCGGTTTTCCTTGACCGCGCACAGCAGCATGGTTTTAATCTCCGGGTTCTGTTGCTTATCAAGGAGAAAGTGCTGAATTTCCGGTATGCTTTCCTTGTCCAGCCGATCGGCAATGTTGTGAATCAACATCATTTGATCTTTAGGCTTAGCCTGCTTCAGCTCAGTCCAGTCAATCTGCCGTTCCTTTTTAGAGACGTTTGCCGTCCAGTCTGCATGGTACCGTTCACTGTTTTCCGGATCCCTAGCATCCGTTTCCCGTTCGTTAAGCCGGATTTCACAGAACTTTTTCATCTGACGAAGAAATTCCTTCGACTCTGGAGGAAGGTTCTTACGCCCGCCCAGCCGCCGGATTTCACTCAGTGCCCCGTGGTAATCCTTTTTTTCTATCAGGATCGTCAGATAAAGCCGGAAAACATCGTAGTAGTAGGGTGTATTACCCAAAAGCAGCTGCCGTGCGGCTTCTTCCGCCTGAGGATAATCGCCCAGCTCAACCGAACAGACCGCCCAGCCATACAATCCTTTCAGATCATGGCTGTTCAATTCGAGAAGTTTCCCGAACAGAGACCTAGCTTCACGATAGTGTTTTTCCGCAACAAGCGCCGTGGCCTTGTTGAGAAGTCTGCTCTCCAGATCTGGGAACAGAACGATATTGTCACCGCCGGGCACCGGCTTCTTTCTGTTTTTTTTCATCCTTCCCAGTCCCGTCCATGTGTCATTACCTTTAGAATATCAGTTTCACTGCCGGTTCGCAATGAACTTTGGAGAACGCCGCAGTGCACGTTTCAATATTATCTGAAATCGAAGGCCCAGTCCCCATGGCGAAAAACCGGTATCTGAGTCCCATCTGCCTTCACCCCGTCAATGTCCAGTTCAGCTGACCCAACCATAAAATCTTCATGCACAATGCTGTCATTGACGCCCGCTCGATCAAGCTGTTTTTCATTCATGACGTTCCCACCTTCGATGCAGATCGGATAAGCTTTTCCAAGCGCCAAATGACAGGAAGCATTCTCGTCAAATAAAGTATTGTAAAAAACCATGCCGGACTCTGAGACAGGTGAGTGGTGCGGCACCAGTGCGACTTCTCCGAGCCGGCGGGATCCTTCGTCTGTTGCCAGAAGGTGTTTCAGCGCTTCTTCCCCTTTTTCTGCTCTGAAGTCCACAATTTCCCCATCTTTAAAAGTCAGCGAGAACCGGTCGATAATCTGTCCGTTGCTGTTCAG
The DNA here is from genome assembly GCF_002802965.1 of Sporolactobacillus pectinivorans. NCBI lineage: Bacteria > Bacillati > Bacillota > Bacilli > Caryophanales > Sporolactobacillaceae > Sporolactobacillus > Sporolactobacillus pectinivorans. Next base: position 3,039,765 of record NZ_NXGA01000001.1, read on the forward strand.
GGGCATCGTGCTGGAGACTGTACCGTTCACCCCTCTTTTATCTGGCAGTGTAAACACCTCTTCTGTCGGGATGTTTGCATTGAAATCTATACCTGCTTCGGAAGTACCGGAACCCCCGCCCCAAATATGCCCTTCAGGCAGGCTGATTGCCAGATCTGTACCCTCAGAATGGTAAATCAGCTGTCTGAACTTCTGTGTGTTCAGAAAATCTCTGGCAGCATGCAGCCGCTTATTGTGTTCTTCCCACACTGCAACCGGATCCTCGTTTCCTGCCACGCGGCTGATTCTCAAGACTTCTTTCATGAGCAGCTCCTGAGCTTCGGCAACCGGCTTATCCGGAAACATTTTCTTTGACCAGGCAACTGTCGGGTATGCAACAATGGACCACTGTATCCTGTCATTCATCAAATATTCACGGAATGGCGCGGTTTCCTTGCCGGTAGATTTCATATAAGCAGCCACACGGATTCCGTCCATTTTTTCCAGAAGATCCGGATTGGGCCCGTAAACACTCAAAACGGCATAATCATCCCGCACGGCTGTGTTCCTTGCGTAAAATTTCCATGCCGGTATATGTTTCAGTGCTTCAAGTGGCGCATGCTGAAGACGGAGCAGGGAAATTGCATCATCCTCCCAATCCATCTCGACATTTCTGGCCCCCGCTTTGTAGGCCTCCTCCGCAATCAGATGTGCAAAGTGGCTGGCCTCAATCGGTGCGGAAATAACAAGCCCCTGTCCCTTCTGCAGATTGACGCCGGTTCTGACTGCAAGCCGGGCAAATTTCTTCAGTTCTTCCTCAAATTTTCCCATCTGATCCACCCTCAGTGCACCTGAACACCATGGATAGCCTATGCCGGACAGCTGCAGGAGGTGGTAACTTCGGCATGCGCACGATGTGTGTTTTTAGTCGAAAATCCCCTGCCTGTTCGGCCACTTTCCTCCGCCCAGGCGCTATGTATTTTTATTCTATTATAGGCTGTTCGAAAAGGAGGACAAGGTCATCAGATTTAGTCGAAATTTCACTCCGTGAAGCAGTACGAGACGTGTACGTATTTAGCGAAAGATCCTTTTGAAAGTTCCTTCTTCTGTTAGCAGAAGTCCCTCCCTACCTTTTTCCGAGCTTTTCGAACCCTTCCATTATTATAGCCGACTTGCTGTGGAACGGAAAAGAGCGAAAACGAGGCAGTAAAAAAGAACGTATGTTTTTATTTTCCTGTGATTAAGAACGTACATTCGTGTATAATGGAACCAAATTTAAAAAGTGGGGGATGAAAATGGATCGCGTGATTTTTCTCGTCGATATGCAGACTTTTTATGCTTCCTGTGAGAAAGCCGACCATCCGGAATTCAGATATAAACCGCTGATTGTCGCCGGCGATCCCCAGCAAAGGAGCGGCATTGTGCTGGCGGCCTGCCCGCTGGCTAAAGATCGTGGCGTGATCACCGTTGAGCCGCTGGGTCAGGCGCTGATCAAGTGCCCGGAAGCAGTTATACGTCGGCCGAGAATGCAGCATTATATTGACATGTCCGTCCGGATCACACAGATTCTGGAGCGGTTCACAGACGGGGTTGAGCCCTATTCAGTTGACGAACAGTTCATCGATGTGACCGGAAGTCTGCACTTCTTCGCGTCGCCGAACGAATTTGCCCATTGCATTCAGGACACATTGCTGGAACAGACCGGCATTTACGCCCGGATCGGCATTGGTCCGAATAAAGTGCTTGCAAAAATGGCCTGCGATCATTTTGGAAAAAAGAATAAGACAGGTATATTTGAACTCACTCGAGAGAACATTGAGCAAAAGCTCTGGCCATTGCCCATCAGTGAGTTATTCGGTGTGGGTCGCCGGATGGAACGAAATTTGATTGGCATGGGTATCCGAAAAATCGGCCATCTGGCTCACTACCCGCTTAATCTGCTGCGCAAAAGATGGGGTGTGAACGGTGAACTGCTTTGGATGACCGCGCACGGGATGGACACTTCTCCTGTTTCCGCGGGAACATTCAGGGAGCAGAAAGCAATCGGCCATCACATGACGCTGCCTTACGACTACTCGGAAATCAAAGATATCCGCGTGATTCTGCTCGAGCTCAGTGAAGAAATCGCCTACCGGGCTCGAACAAAGAAATACATGGGGCATGTCGTGTCTGTCAGCATATCCGGCAGTCTTGAGCGTCACGCAGGATTCCACCGACAAACCAGGCTGCCCGCTGCCACCAGTTTTGGCCTGGATATCTATCGGGCGGCCGATCGGCTGTTTACGGAAAACTGGGACCGGAAGCCGGTGCGCAGCGCCGCGGTGACTTTGTCGGAGCTCCAGACCAGAGATAATTGCCAGCTTGATTTGTTCGGACGGCTGGAGGAAAAGGAGAAGCTGAGCACCGCTGTCGACGCCATTTATCGAAAATACGGGAAAACAGCTATTTTTCGCGGGCCATCGCTCATGCCGGCAAGCCAGCTTCAAGTACGTGCGGCAAAGATTGGAGGGCATTATAAATGAAAGGTAATAAGCTGACAAAGGGTTCGAATATGCGCTGGGAATCCAGCCGGATGATGCTGCCGGAGCATGTACAGGCGCTGCGGAAACACTTCCGGAATAATGAAAAAATCAGCCGGCCGCTGCTGGATGAACAGGAATGGGAAGAAATTGGCCGCACCATCAACATCGCAATAGCTGAAGCCCGCCCTGTCAGCGTTCGCTATTACAAAAACGGATTCATCGAAACTATGACAGGCTGTGTCTCCCTGCCGGACGGTCCCGACAGTCATCTGCAGATTCACGATCCATTCGGTATCTCATGGAAAATTTTCTTTCGCGATATTACCGATGTGCAGTTTCAGTAGCAGGAAAAAATTCTTTTTCTTCCTCATCACATAGAGTTTTTCAAGCGAACAGCTTCAGTATCCTGTTTTTCTAAAATTTTCACACCCTTAGTGCAGGTCCCAGAACGCAAGAAGGCCGCCCCAATAAAATGGGGCAGCCGCTTTTTTGTGCTCAAAATCAGAGTGAGGCCCGGAGAATTGCCAGTGTATCTTCTCGGTTCAGCCGTTTAAACTGGCCAAATTCGCCTCTGGCCATAGCCCGATCGGCAATCAGATCGATTTTGCTGTCATCAATGTCGTAATCAGCCAGTCGGCTCGGCGCACCGATGCTTGTCCAAAAACGGCGCAGCGCTTCGATGCCCTCCAAAGCCGTGTCGCGATCCGATTTGCCCGCCGGATCAACACCAAACACGCGCACCGCCAACTGTTTGAAACGTCCGACATTCACATCCAGATTATGTTTCATCCAGTTCGGGAAAAGAATCGCAAGACCGCCGCCATGGGGAATATCATAAACCGCCGATACGGCATGTTCAATATTATGCGATGCCCAGTCGCCCGCAAAGCCCATAGAAACCATCCCATTCAGGGCCATTGTGCCGCAGTAGAGAATCGTTTCGCGCAGATCATAATTTTCGAGATCGTTAACCAGCTTTGGCGCGGTTTCCATAACCGTCTGCAGAATTGACTCGCACAGCCTGTCCTGAAGCGGTGTATGCTCAGTTGGATGGAAATAATGTTCAAAAACATGAGCCATCATATCAACCATGCCATAGATTGTCTGATTTTTCGGCACAGAAAAGGTAAATGTCGGATCAAGGATGGAGAATGCCGGGTAAGAATAAGCGCAGCTCCAGCCATATTTTTCATGAGTGTCCCAATTGGTGATGACCGAATTGGCATTCATTTCCGATCCGGTAGCAGCAAGCGTCAGCACCGTACCAAACGGAAGTGCATCATGCACCGCTTTTTTTCGAGTCACAAATTCCCACGGATCACCGTCAAATTTCGCACCGACCGCAATCGCTTTCGTGCAGTCGATCACACTCCCACCGCCAACCGCGAGCAGAAACTGAATATCTTCTGTCGCACAAATATCAATGCCCCGTTTCACGGTCGTCAGTCTCGGATTAGGCTCCACGCCGGACAGTTCCGAAACCTCCGCATGAAGCCCGTCCAGGATCTGCTTTACCTGATCGTAGAGGCCCGTCCGTTTGATACTGCCGCCCCCATAGACAAGCAGCACCCTTCTGCCGTACTTTGGAATCTCATTTTTCAACTGTTCAAGCTGTCCTTTTCCGAAAATAAGCTTCGTCGGATTGTGAAATGTAAAATTATCCAAGATCCATCGCCCCATTCAATAAAATCCAAATCTGAAAGAAAAACCTTTTCACTCATTTATTATAAACTTGTCCGTCTATTCTTTGCACGGAATCTACATGAACACCCATGCTATGTAATAGCGACAGAATTAGGTCAACTCGTTTCCTTTTATCATACTTCCGTCTATACTGGTACATGTACATAAGATAATGACGGCAATCCGCAGCATTGCTTCTCGTCCCGCATTTTCTTGACAGGTGACCTTAAATCGACACAATGATGCTCGTTACATCAACAGCTTAGGATGTGTGTTCCCTTGACTTTCTCACGTTATCGTCTTTTCCAGCTTATGCTCTCACTGTCTCTGGCCCTTTTCATTATCTGTCTTGCCGTGCAGCTGACCCTGCTGTTTACGCCGCTATACTACTTTGATGTCCGCCATCTGAACATTATGGCGCAGTCCGGCTTGAGCTACAGGCGGATCGTCGATAATTACAATTACATGATTTACTATCTGCTGAACCCGATGCCGCAGCCATTCCATCTCCCGTCCTTAGCTTACTCCGTGCACGGGCGCATCCATTTTGAAGATGTTAAAAGGATTTTCACCTTCATCGACATTCTGCTCATTGCAACCTTGCTGATCAACGTCACCGGTTTTTGGATCAAAATCAAACACAGAGATTATTATTTTTTAAAAACAGCGGCTATCGCTTTAGCATTTTTTACAATTGTTCCGCTGATTGCTTTTACACTGGACTTTAATGACTCATTTATTATTTTTCATAAAATTTTCTTCAGGAATAATTACTGGATCTTTAACGCTGCAACAGATCCCGTCATCACAATTCTGCCGGAAACCTTCTTTCTCCATGCTGCACTGCTTGTCCTGGGGATCATCATCCTTGGCATTATTGCGCTGACTGTTTTTTACAGAAAGCTGTCGGGAGAAAAATCCGCTAAATGAACAAACAAGCGGATTCTAACCTGAAAAATGAAAACAAACATTGACAGGACAAACATGAACCTCTAAAATAATATAGGTCGTCGTTAGTCTTTTTAAAGACGGGTTCATCTGTCCCAGTAGCTCAGCTGGATAGAGCAACGGCCTTCTAAGCCGTGGGTCACGGGTTCGAATCCCCTCTGGGACATACTAAAAAAGCCTTTATTTTAAAGGCTTTTTTTCTTTTGTTAAATCATGTTTTCTCCCACTAAAAATCATCAAGGTGCAAATCGGGTGCAAAAATGAATTAACACACGTTTATAGGTGGGGTCTAGAGTCAACCAATGTATCCAAACAATAAAATTGTTTAATCGCAAAACAAGTCGTTTAATTTACAATAAAGTGTAGATTTGAAATAAAGATGCACCATTTTGAAAAAAGTCGAATCGTTTATAAAAAAATTGCAACGTTTTCCCCCTTTGGATTGAATATCTAAGGGGTGTTTTTATGTCCAAAAGGAGATGAACATCTGAAGTTAAAAAGTAGATTACGCAAGGTCGAGATACAGAAATCGGCGCAGACTATCCGTGGTTAAAGGTTCAAGATGTCTCCTCATTAGCTCATTCAACTCTTTTGAAAGGAATTAAGAACTAATCGATCGGAATCCATTTAACGACAGAACTCTATATTTTTCATAGAGACAAAATTTTACTTTTAATGAAACATTATCATCAACTTCTCTACATTGCTCAACCGATATTAGGTGGGCATATTCCTGTTCTTATTTTGCAGATGCATTTATAATTGTTAGTAAAAATATTACAATTTTTCAAAAAGTGATTCTTACAAGCAACCCGCCCCATAATCGAAAGGAATGATGGATTTGGCTATTTTATCGACCTATGAAAACACTCAGATTTATTATGAAGAAAAAGGAAATGGCAATCCGCCTATCTTATTAATACACGGTGTAACAAATAGTCATTTAACATTTGATCAGGAATTTGAGTGGATGAGCAAAGAACACTTAGTCGTCCGCTATGATCTACGGGGCCACGGCAACTCATCAAAACCTGAAAAGTACACGCTTGACGATCATATCCATGACGGGATTGCGCTGATCACCCGATTAGGTCTCAGGAATGTCATACTTCTGGGCGAGTCTCTGGGAAGCTACATCGCACAAGGGATCGCAGTCAAACGGCCTGATTTGTTATCAAAGCTGATCCTTGTTGTCCCAGCATCGCATGGTGAAGGATCATCATTTGGGAAAGTGCAACGGGAACACGCCCATGAATTAATCGGTAAAACAAGCGACGAAGCATTCAGGATTTTATTTAAATATGTGATTCATACACCCTCAAGATTGGATCCAATCGTAGAGCAGACGTTACAACATGATCATCTGTCCGTTATCCAAAAACAGGCGGCGATCCAGTCGATCACCCGATTTGATTTCCGAGAAGATCTCCCAAAAATAAAGCTGCCTACACTCGTAATCAGCGGAAAGTTCGATAATTTAAATCCGCCTGACCTGGGAAAAGAAGTTTCAGATTTAATTCCGGATGCGCAATTCATTGAATTTGACAATGAAGGTCATTTGCTAAGACTGGAAAACCCTGAACGTTTTAAAAGGGTCATAAGCAAATTTTTAAACATAAGCTAAACAAATCAATTTAAGGTTCCCACAGATCAAACTTTTTCAAAGACAAAAATTAATCGTATTGATTGATATATGGACGTTCCTACCATATAATTAAACTTTTTTATAAAGCAGAAAGTTCATTCAAGAAGAAAAGTATGGTTTTGTCGAACGCTTTTTAACAAGCTTTATTTTAAAACTACATAAAGTTGTTAACGATACTGAGAAAGAAATCGGAAAGCAGGCCTCGAGTAGGAGGAGATGATTTTCCCCCCCGTCCTCTCAGTCGAGTAGACTTCCACCTACAGGCTCTTACAAACCGTACGTGAACCTCTCGATTCACACGGTTCCTATCATTCACCTTTTACGGTTTCCATCCGAGTGCCCAGTGGCCAAATAATCGAGGTTCTCTCTGGACCAGTTCTTCGAGCCATAATTCAACTCTTTGTGATCGACCTCTTAGATGTTTGAATTCACACATGATCCATTTGATGAGTCTTCGAAGGAAGCAACATACGATGAGAATCCAGATGGATGATCTTACCCCCGGGTGGCATTAATTTTTCCTCAAATGCATAGAATCAAGACAAACCATAAACTTGGACGAAGATGCTTTGCTGTCTATCTAGAATAACGCTTTTGGAGGAACTTAAATGGGAAAAAAAGCCTTTTTAATTCTCTGCTTGGCTCTTGTGACTATTGCTGCAGTTACTGCAGGGGTTTTTTCGATGAAGAATGGCTATGCAAGCAGCACAAAGCAGATCAAAATTCCAGATTCAGAACGATTTGACCTGAGCGGACAACCCTTTAACGGAAAAAAACAAGCAAAAAATATTATCATTGAATTCGGCGATTACCGCTGTCCCTGGTGCTATAAATTTCAGAATGAAGTCTACCCATCCATCCAAAAAAATTTGCTGGATACCGGTAAGGCAAAATTTTATTATATTAATTATACAGTCTTAGGTCCAAACTCATACAAAGCCGCTAACGCAGCTTACTATGTCTCAAAAAAATATCCCAAATCCTTCTTTGCTTTCCATGATGCCCTTTTTCATGCACAGCAAAATGAAAATAAAAATTGGGTGACAGATACATTGTTAATTAGACTTGCTAAAAAAGTTATTCCGAAACTAGACATCCGGCAATTTAAATCAATCATAAAAACCAATAAATATATGAGAAATGTTGAATCTCTTGAAAATAACGCTGAGAAAATTGGGGTTAGAGGAACGCCAACACTTCTTGTCAATGACAAAAACGTAAATCCATTTAATTACGAAGCCATCAAAAAAGAATTGAAATAACTGAATCAAACAGGAAGAAATGGAATCATTTCTGCAAGCATCTAAAAAATGATTCTGTGTTATTTTACTGGCTCTATGAGTTAAAGATTTAAAACGATATATGTGCGACTAAAGGTCACCTGTCAAGACTGAAGAATTTTCAAATAATACTTTAAACTGTTTAAAAATCAATTTTTTCCAAGTATAGTCCACATGCATCCGCCATTCGCCCTGTTTGATTTCGTTCTTTTGAATTTAAAATGCCAGGAATGTTTTCAGCATCTATTTCATTCAATCCGACTTCTATTAACGTTCCGACAATCTTTCTTACCATATTATAAAGAAATCCATTGCCGCTTACTCTAATTTGGATAAAGCCGGTATTTTTTTCGATATCCATAGCATATACTTTGCGCACCGACGTCTTTTTCTTGGACTTGGCATTTGAATAGGAAGTAAAGTCATGTTCGCCAATAAAATATTGGCATGCTTTTTTCATTCGATCAATATCCAGCTCTTTTTCAACGTGCATACTGTACTTTCGCATGAATGGATGCGTATATTCCTTATTCCATATCTTATATAAATAGGTTTTACCCTTAGCATTATAACGTGCATGGAAACGTTCAGGAACAAGCATCACTTCGCTAACACTAATATCTTGAGGTAAATATCTGTTTAGATAACTTTTGACTTCAGATTCAGCCAAATTCTTTTTCAACTTAACATTGGCTATTTGAGCCAGAGCATGCACTCCGGCATCTGTTCGACTGCTCCCAATAATTTCAACTTTTCCTCCCTCCAGCTCTGATAAAACATGCTCTATTTTCCCTTGAATGGTATTTTCATTATTCCCAAGCCGTTGCCAGCCTTTATAACGTCCGCCATCATATTGAATGATCAATTTATAATTCATTGTTTACTCCTTAATTTAGCACTTAATGATTCGCTCACGTGCCTAAAATACGTCTGTTCGTCCTTCACCAGTTGTAACAATTATTAACTTAGCGAACCACATTCTTTCAAATATTTTTATAAAACCTCATTTACTTATGATACGGTTCTCCGCAATCAATGTAAATGAGGTCTATTTTCAAAAACTGATCCTTTAAAGAGCCTGTTCAAAAACGTGGCGAAGGGGATGGTTGCAGGCTAAAAACGCAACATCGTGTTGCAACGCCTGCACTAGGTCATCCATGACCGTCGGAAGGTCGAGGTAGCGAAGTTTCGAGGACCAGAGGAACAAGCGTGCGTTGAGATTCGCCGTTGATCATTCGGTGACTTTTTGAACGCCCCCTTAAAATAAAATTTTACTCCAAGATAAAAGCTTTAATGTTCCTTATCTTGAAAACTTGTTTCTCACGTTGGCAGTGTAAAGAATTTCTTTTCGCCAGAGTTCTGTTGCGCATTAAGGCGCCACCCACCGAAGGCTTCTGATCTTAGGGATATAAAAATATATACAGCCGCAATCAAACAATCAAAACCATCGGGACATTTTATCGAAAACAAATAGCTCCGCATGATACTCTCTGGCAAAACATCGTTGAAAGTCGAGGAGACTTATTTTTCCTGCTTGCCGTAAAGATCATCTTCGAACGTGTATTCTCTACAATTCTTTTATATTGAATATGCTTTTGTGACTAAAGAGAAGTATAAGTTAATTGTATACTTATTTATTCTTTTTACACTATCATTCTGCCATTTGCCATTGTAGAAACTTTCTTTATTTCATTTCACAAATATGCTTAAGCTGTTTATTCATTGCTTCGAATCCAGCCTTAGTGCTTTTATCAAGCGTGTTTTTAAGAAGGGGAACCAATATACCATAAAATTTTTCCCGCTGAATAAATAGGGTAGCATTGTTTGGAATGTTTATTATTTCAAATATGTGCTCCCCATCAAATAAACCAGGTATAACTATGTGCCCCAGCCAACGAAATTCCTTGCATCTTTGGAACTTCAACACCTTTGGTTTAAGAATCATACCTTTAGATCCGGCAGAGGCCATTTTTACCTCTATCTTTGTACCTTCCATCGGTTTTCCCTTTAAATATTTAATGAACGGATTCCACTCAGGATAGCGTTTGAAGTCAGTCAACACATCCCACACCCTGTTTGCAGTCGCTTTAATTTGTATTTCTGTTCTTATTTCCCTCAAGGCACTCATCTCCTAAATACTTTTTCCTTCTATTACTTTGTGACTGCTGAATCAATAAGTGAAGGTAAGAATTAAATTTCTTTTTTTACAGTTCTGCAAGATCAAAAATCCATGTGTTCTCAAGATTTTTATTCAAAGGAGTCCAGGCAACTTGTTGAAGTAGTGATGTTCCCTAGTGTGATATATGGGATCTCCTCCGTTAAATCAAACTTTGCCTGACAACAATGAATCGAAAACTATCGGAAGAAGATTCAATCCAAATAAGTGTCTTTGCTTGGTAGCGCCTTGATTATCCATAGGTATGTTTAAAATCATCCGTATACTTGAGACCGTAGCCCAACATTCTATCCATAAAAATGTGGCACAACCATATCAATCCTAATGCGATCCAGATATCATCAGTCAAACACAGACCCAAAACAACAACAATCGTTGGAACAAACAGGACATGAAAGACGTTATAACAGTAGGCACCAATTGTTGTATTAATTCCATAACCAATTGCACTGATATCCGGAACTAAGAGCAGGGCAATGAACCAAAAGAAGGAATAATGAAAATGAGCAAAGTACAAATACAGGACCAAGATGAAAAATACGGTGTTTTCAATTTTCACCAAGAATATGGGCTGTGCGAATTTCATTTACTAACCCCATTTCTAGCCAATCTTTATCCAAATGTAAAAGTCCACAATTATTGCAAAGATTTGATGATTGCATCATAGGCGACTTGTTTATTACCTACCTGGCAATACTGTTCACCGCCAGTAGATTCATCAAGTACCACACCTGCTATGGACTTAACATTCACTAAACGTTGTTTGAAACAGTCGAAACGTTCAAAATTGTACATATTGGTCACAGATTCCAGCGAGCAGCAATACATCCTGAGTGATACGATCTTCAATTCCATTCAAAGTATACTGTATAACAGTTTTAATCATTATAGACGGTGTTGCAATACATGTAATACCATCGTGTTAACCGGATGATTCGGTTTGCTTAGCAAATGGCGCCCAAGCTGGAGAACCGGCTCTCAGTATCATGGATTTTAGTGGCTGCTTCACGAATGGATTGTCGCCCATAACGATTACAGTAATAAGGCTCCATAAATCGATTAATTTGAAAGTTAAACTGTTCGTTGCCCATATACGTTTGAAACATTGTCCGATTCCCCTCCCATAATATTATTGAACGTCATTTGCCCGATAGCCAGAATTAAAAAGCAGATGAATGGTACATAAGCCACAATTATAGTACAATGTGATCCATAAGTGACATATTGATTTATTTCGTCAAAGGGAGCCTTCCGATGAACAAGTCAGATTTACGAGTTATTAAAACAAAACGACTGCTGGGCGAAACCATGATTACTTTACTACAGCAAGAAAGTTTTAAGGATGTGACGGTCCAACAATTATGTGATGAATCGTTGACCGCACGCAGCACCTTTTATCGGCATTATTCAGATAAATACGCATTACTTGAAGAAATGGTTAAACACTATACCGATGATTTTGAAAAATACATTACCGAACGAATGCATCAAAAAGATATTACTGCTATTGTGCAGCAATTGGCCCATCACTTAGTAGAAAATCGACAGGCCATTTTGTCGTTATTAAATGTACACGAAGAACATGCGAATTTAAGCGATGCATTGCAAGCCATCTTATGTAAACATGTTTTACAATTAATCAATGCACGACAACTGGCAGTCCAGATTCAAGTGCCTGCTCACTATTTAGCTAATCTTTACGTTTCTAATACGATGACATTTATTACATGGACATTGACTAACGGTGAAGATAATCATATTGTGCACTTAATGAACCGGATTCAAAACAGCTTAGTAATCAATAAGTAAGGGAAAGATCCGATTTTTGCCGTTGGTAATGAATTAAACAGACAGGGTTAAATAAAAAAAAGAATCTGCAATGTTACTGCTCTATAATTGTTTAAAATACTGATTACATTACAAATTCAATTTAGGTAATTGTTTTTGTGATCGCGCAGCAGGACAGGAGACAGATGAAAAATCTGCTTTGAAATTGCCGGTAATTGAACAGATAACAAAATTCACCTGACAGGCTTGAAGATGTTTCTTGTCCGGATCATAAAAGTTGCCAGTAAATGCCCACTTTAGTATCAGAAATCGAGCAGCCAGTGCAAGCGATCCAGACTCTTCTTCGGATCAAATTGAATACCTTTAACATTGAACCCTCGGCCGATCGCGTTTTATAAGAGCTGAATCCGTCGCTCTGGAGGTCATTCCCTGCTCAAGTGCCGCTTAGGTAAAGACCTTCAGCGTATCACCACTGATATCCGTAACGATCTGCATTTTTACGCATTTGGGAAGCCCCGCAGGAAGGAGAGAGACAAACCGATCACCACTATCTCCGTGCCACGTCCACCATTTTTTCCCCCTTAAGCTGGCACACCGAAAGAAGCGTCATCCATTTCATTGAAAACAAATAGTTTTCGCACGCCTGCTCGGTAGCAGAACACTGTCGAAAATCGAAAAGATTCAGTTGTTCTGTTTCGAACATACATTCTTCATAGTTCACAGAGAACATATATTCTTAACAAAAGAGAAACATGAGCTAAAGGTACACTCATATTAACTAATTGATAGTTCAAGAGCGAGGTTAAGGTTATTATAAAATTCTGTAGCTGCTTCCGATAAAATTCTCTTTTTTATCTTGCTAATTCGTACCGAATGTTTTTCTGTCGAATGATCTGGATCCTTAGCTTAATAAAACATGCCTATCGCCTATTCCGCTAATCCCTATATCCGCATAGATTAAAAACGTACCTAAACATATTAGGGAGGAGCGGAAATATGAATATTGAGGATCAGCAATATTATGTTCCATATGGCGATTATGAAAATATAAATCCAAGTTGGTATCAACGGCCTGACAGCCTGCAGCAACAAGTTCTTCATTCGATTGACCCTGCTGTAAACCACGGTTTACGGGAAGCTCAGCATCTTGGCTATAAGCATGCATTAACAGAAGCTGTTGCGATCGGTTATTTAATGGGGAGAGGCTACGATTTCGATTCTGCTTGGAAAACCGTTGAATCTTGGTGGCATGGAACTCACCTTCCGACCCAGTATTAATCGCTGCCATCCGATGAAATATCCTATTTTTTACCTCAGCCAGACCATACGTGTAAATCAGACTAAGGGATGTCTCGCAAAATTATCCTATTGATCATTTACTCGCCCATTGAAATCTTCACACAAAGTTCTGGAGAATTATTTCTCACAAGAACCTTGACGGATTGAGGCGGAACAGTATTTCCACAGTGGGCAACTGTTTTGACTTCAGATAGTTTCTCTGTGTGGTCATGTTCATTGATGTAGCTGTTATACAAAAATAGTCTCTCTGGATAATTGAGCTGCTTAACTGGCAGGCGATGATTTTTTCTTTCAAACTTGCCTGCTCTTCAATTGGGCACTTTAGTCATCCCACATTCATTTATCCGCTCATATAATGCAGCATCAATTGATAAGGAGGGTGTCTCTAATGTGGGGTCATCCTGTTGACAGCGCATGCGGATGCGGTTCTGGTTATGGATATGGTGGCTATGGATATGGCTGAGGTTTCGCGTTGATCATCGTTTTGTTTATTCTGCTTATTATCATTGGCACAACTTTTGTTTATTGATGTAAATTTAATCAGTAACCATTGGCTCATATTACAGACCACTCTTTCAGAGGGCACCTGCACCCAGGTGCCCTCTGAAACATTTTTCAAAACGAATTGTTATCCCAACTCAATGAGTCATTTTACTGCATCCATTTGTCCTCTCTGGATCACTTGACCCGTTCATAATTACAAATATCCCGTGATGATTGGGAGATAAGTATCATCTGCAATACTGCTTATCCAGCGAGCGGATATGGTTTCGGGATTTGATGCACTTTCTGTCGATATGTTCTTACCTGACCACTTTCTCCATGTGATACAATGACTTTATTAAGCCGCCAACGGTCATGTATACTTTCTAAAACCTATAAGGGAGCGGATCAAAATGAATCACAAGACTTTGCACGCTCATCACCTGGATCTGCATAAGCAGCATAACGAACGTGTCGCTAAATTCCACAGATTCCATGCAGCACAAATCACCAAGGGCAGAAACGGAAGCGGCTTTTTTGCCAAACTCGAAAGGTACTTTTACAAAAAAGTGATTATTCGTTTCGTCAGATAAAAATTATCATTTAATCGGAATGCCAGGATGCCTGTAACTGGGTATCCTTTTTTTCCCACAGTCCACTGATACTTCTTCCTGCATCGCTCTGACATTTCCTTCAATTGGGCTTTTCAATTATTCCACATTCATCTATCCGCTCATATAATGCATCATCAATTGATAAGGGGGTGTCTTTTATGTGGGGTTATCCTGGTTATCCTGTTGATGGCGCGTGCGGATGTGGTCCTGGATATGGTGGTTATGGATTTGGTCGTGGTTTTGCCTTGATCATCGTTCTTTTCATCCTGTTGATTATCATTGGAGCAACTTTTGCTTATTAATGTTATTTCCGCTGCAATCAATAACTGAGCCACCACCAATTGCCCAAACCACTCCTTTAGAGGGCACCTCGCATCCAGGTGCTCTTTTGAGTATTCAAATTTTCCCCTGTCGTTCTTTCAATCTCTATAACGTAATCCATAGGCGGCGGCTCATGTCGCTATTTACCAGCAAGGAACGGTACCAGGCAGTCATCACGCTCACGCTCCTGCTTCTCTGCCTCACCTTCATTAAACGGGCTTTTTTACTCATCTATCTGTCCCTTTCGTGAATGTGTTTCATACATAAAATGTATTATCACGTGATGAGGAGGTGTTCGATTATGTGTTCTTGTGGTGGATACAGCGGTGGATATGGCAGCGGTAGCAGCTTTGCGCTTATCGTCGTTCTGTTTATTTTGTTGATCATTGTCGGTACTGCATTCGTTTACTAAAAATTTCCGTAACCGTCGACAACCCCATACAGTACCTCCTCTTTAGAGGACACCTTGCACCGGGTGTCCTATTTAACTATTTCCCCGCTATTTCTGTCCTGTGCTGGAGTCAGCGCTGTTAGAATAATCATTGCCCTATTTATTAAGAACACCAGCTTAGAACGATAACAGCACCAGCCAGACCAAGTAGTATGGCGTGTCTTGATGGTTTATCTAAATAGCTTCATGCCAGCCTAAGTTATTCAAAACACATTTTTCTGAAGCATCACTTATTTTGAGAATGATCAGATCCGGTCAGAGCTATAAGAAATATTTTATGCACCCTTTATTCATCAGCGGTACTTTCTTCCGTTTATGATTTTTTGTTTTTATCTGCGCATAATATCACTGAGGTGATATGAATGCTGCGAACGATGTGGAAAGGATCAATCCAATTTGGTTTGGTCTATATACCCATTAAACTTTACACGGCAACGGAAGATAAAGACATTAAACTGCGGATGCTTCATAAGGACTGTATGGCGCCGATTAATTATACAAGAACATGTTCAAAATGTGGTAAAGAGGTAAAGAATGAAGATATTGTGAAGGGATATGAATATACGCCTGGGCAATTCATCGCGATAAGCGAAGAAGAAATCAATGATTTACAGGATGACATGAGTAAAAGCGTTGAAATCATAAATTTTGTCAATCTCAGCGATATTGATCCTATTTACTTTGAAAAGTCTTATTTTATCGGACCTGATAGCGGTCAAGGATTACGGGCATATTCTCTGCTTCGGCAGACGATTAGCGATTCGGGAAAAATCGGGCTGGCCAATATCATTATGAGATCTAAGCAGCATCTTGCGGCGATCCGAAGTTATGGAAACGGGATGCTGCTTGAGACACTGTTTTATCCCGATGAAGTTCGGGCCATGAATGATGTCCCCGGTCTCAATGATATCATCGCTGAAAATGCACCGAAAGAAGTAGAGATCGCTACACAGCTGGTTGAACAGCTTACCGCTGAATTTAAACCGGAAAACTATAAAGATAATTATCGGCTCAAGCTTGAACAATTAATCACAAACAAAGTGGCCGGTGTGAAACCTGCGCAAAAAGAAGAGATACCGAAAGCTAATAATGTGGTTGATCTTTTATCTGCTCTGGAGGCCAGTGTCAAGCAAAACAAGCCCAAGAAGAAAACAACGTCACGACGGAAAAAGACAATATAATGAAACTTAAACCAATCAAACCGTTTGAACCGGTCATGGTCGATAAAATTCCAGCCGGCCCCGGCTGGATTCATCAGATAAAGTGGGACGGAGTCCGAATACTGACTTACTTTGATGGCAAAGAAATTAAACTGTTTAATCGAAATCAAAATGAACGAACACAAAATTACCCCGAACTCACAGATGTGAAATCATATGTTTCCGCTCAATCCGTTATCTTGGACGGCGAAGTCATCGCTCTAGGGGCCGACGGTAAGCCGTCGTTTCATGAAATTATGCGACGCGATGGTATCAGACGATATGAACGGGTGAAGACCATGATGCAAAAAGTGCCCATCTTTTACATGATTTACGATGTCATTTACTTCAACGGCGAGTGGATCAACAATGAGACGCTCAAAGCAAGAACGGGTTTGCTGTCTAAAATAATAAGAACAAACGATACGATCCAGGTCCTGTCAGCACAAACAAATGGCGTAGCCTTATTTGATACCGTCAGGCAGCAGAACATGGAGGGGATCGTTTCAAAAAGGCTTGACAGCAGCTATATTTTGAGCGGCAAAGATGATCGGTGGCAGAAAGTCAAAAATTATAAAGATCTGATCGCTGTTGTCGGCGGCGCGACCTACCGGCAAGGAAAAGTGAATGCCATTCTGCTTGGTCTCTACAATGAGCAGAATCAGCTCATCTATGTTGGACATTCGGGATCAGGAAAGCTGTCGTCGGCAGAGTGGGGTATCATCGCCCAATTTATTGAGCGTATAAAAATAGAAAAGTCACCTTTCTCTAATCAACCCAAAGAAGGAAGACAAGCTCAATGGATCCGGCCGGTTTTAACCGTTAAAGTGCACTATACAAATTGGACAGCTGACCGATCATTAAGGCAGCCTGTCATCCAGTCTTTTGTGAATCAAGATCCCAAATTGTGCAGATTTGAGGCATAGCATATGAATGTATCCATTAATAAAGACATCGAAATTACTCACCCTGAAAAAACGCTTTGGCAAAATCCATCGATTAACAAAGCACAATTCATTTCTTATCTTGTAAAAGTTTCACCCCACATGCTTCCTTTTTTGAGGAATAGAGCATTAACCGTCATCCGCTATCCGCACGGTGTCCCCGGAGAATCCTTTTTCCAAAAACATTGTCCCGACTACGCACCAGAATTTATTCAAACCGTAAATGTCAATGATGAAGAAAGCATTCTTTGTAATGACTTATCGACGCTTATTTGGCTTGGAAATCAGCTGGCTATTGAATATCATATTCCTTTTCAGGCCGTGAATAGCGACTATCCAAATGAAGTCGTCTTTGACCTAGATCCGCCCGACCGTCAGCATTTTTCTCTGGCCATTAAAGCGGCAAAAGAAATGCATGAGATGTTTATTCGTTTTGGTATCGTCAGCTATCCTAAGCTTTCCGGCAGCAGGGGTATTCAAATACACATTCCTGTTCACCATCTCACGCTACCCTACGCGGATACCCGTCTGTTCACATCCTTCATCGCCCGTGTGCTTACCGAAAAATTTTCTAGCGCTTTCACAATTGAACGGCTGAAGAAAAACCGGAACGGCCGGCTGTACATTGATTACGTCCAGCATGCCAGAGGAAAGACCATTGTCTGCCCCTACTCTCCCCGAGGGAAAGAAGGGGCGACAGTTGCTGCACCTCTGCGGTGGGAAGAAGTAAATGATCAATTAAACATGGAAACATTCACGATACCTTTTGTATTGAAGAGAATATCAAACGAGGAATGTCCCATGAAAGATTACTTCAATCAAAGTAATAAAACATTATTGCCCTTAATTGATTTCATTAAGAAAAACGCATAAATAATTAATGCGGCCTCCCTTCTTTAAAGAAGAATTATGAAGCGATCATCATTGAGAGAACAATGCGGGTTGTTTGCATTTGTACGATTCCCCTTTGTTTTTATATCCAATGTTTATTTGTCCGAATCAAGCCGAGTTTTGTCCAGTTATTGTCCCAATCCAAACCATTACTGTCCGGTTCAGGCCTGCTTCCGTCTTAATTCGATTCAGGGACACTATACCATTCATAAAGACAGCACGATTCAGTATTGATAATTTCCAATACCCGGTTTTGTTTAATCATTTTAGTAACTTTTATGTATCTGGAGAAACATGTTTTCTGTCCACCCATTTTTCAATGTACCAACACACCGTCAATTTCATACACTATCCAAAAACGTGGAGTTGATCGCATGGCGGTACGGATTGACATATCAACATCAAAACATGAATTAAAGCTGTTTGATGATCACAGTCTTATCAAAACTTATCCCATCGCCGTTGGTAAGAGATCGTCCCCCACGCCTATTGGAAGCTACCTGATTATTAATAAACAATCGAATCCCGGCGGCCCCTTTGGTGTGCTTTGGATGGGTTTGTCAAAACCCCATTACGGTATACATGGGACAAACACCCCATCCTCAATTGGCAAGGATGTGTCGCTCGGATGCATTAGGATGTTCAATTCGGATGTTTTAGACTTGTCGTCTAAAATTCCGATTGGGACCAGAGTTTTTATTCATCAATGATATTTTGTTATCTTGTCTGCTGGGCATTCGCCGTTAAACAATCACAAATGACCACACACAACTTTGTTGCTAAAATTAACAAAGCTGTCCCTATTGATGAGTCAGGCCATCAATAGCCTTATCAGTCGTAACAAGCCCTGATTGTTCCCCCCTCTTGTTTAAATGGTTGTTTCCACTGATTTATTTATCCCTGTCACATACACCAATCCCTCCATATACTGAATTAACACGTGATAAGGAGGTGTCACTTATGGGATATGATGGTGGATACAGTGGCGCTGGCAGCAGCTTTGCTCTGATCGTTGTTCTGTTCATTCTGTTGATCATTGTTGGCACAGCATTCGTCTATTAAAAAAAATCTTCCTGCGAGTCGCCGTGCACACATGCAGCGCTCCTTTAAGGGAATCCCCGCACCGGGTTCCCTTTTTATTATACCGTTAAGAATGGGTATCCCTTTTATCGACGTGAAGTGTTCCATCACTTTGAATTTCTGCAAAAAAGACGTCATTAATTGAACCAACTCCTGAATTTTTCAATTGAGTCTGAATCCATTCTCTGTCCAAATTTAATTCCTTTAAATTATGTTCCACTATTTTTCCATCGACTATGATTTCAGCCGGCAAAAAGAGTGGTTGATGCGTTGGAATATGAAGATCCTTTTTTGTAACCGTCTGCTGGCCGGACTTTTTAAGTACAGCCAGTTGACCGTCCGTTTCAAGAATGGCATAGTCTACGTCTTCAACGGAAAATACATTATTGCATCTGAGCAACATTTTCAAAGTATCCATATTCAGTTCTGCAGAGCGCATCGCCTTTTCAATAATTTTTCCTTTTTTTATAACGATTAAAGGTTCGCCATTAAGAATTAATCTTGCCCTGGGCGACTTAAGACTTAAGTAACCAATAAGAAGGGCAGCGAATGTCCAAATACCCAGGCTTATAAAGCCCTGAATGATACCAATAGTCTTGTCAATTACAATGTTTGCAGTAATCGAACCTAATGTAATCCCGGTTGCATAATTGAAAGAGGTCGAGTGATTTAATTGAATTTTCCCTAAAACGCGTGTTAGCAGCAGTAATACAAAAAATGCCCCCAGTGATCTTTCCAGCATCTCGAAGATATCCAAGGCAATGCCCCTTTAGCTTTTTATTTATTTTTACCTGAACATTGGAAAATAATCGCCTGTTGATAACAGGGCGTGATTTTCTTACCGCTTTTCTTTCAAGTACTCTCATTACCATTAACACGTGTCGATTTTCGAACATTCGCCTTCCTTCGCCAAATGTGATAAAAAATACTGGCGTGCTGTGTTGAGAAAACAACGCTTAATCATTTATCCCATTATTTCTCCCCTGCTTCGAGATCCGATCATCCATGTAATAAGTCCAATTTTGACGTTCTCAGCCTTTATCCGTATCTGTCCGCTATAGATTGCATTTACTAATAGTGAAAGAGGTGATCCATATGGGTGAAGAACACCATGATCCCGGCTGTAAAAATAAGCCAATTTACTGCGATCCTCGGTATATCGTTCACGACACTTTTGTGCCTCGATTCGTTCCAGTCATACATCCGATTGTTCATGTGAACAGGCAAAACATCGTCAACGTTCCGCGCCATATTTTTCAGAATTCCGAGCAAACAGAAGTCATTGATCCCGGCTATCCGGATAAGTGTCAAGTATGCTCGCGCCCCCAATGTCCGGGATGGTTTTGGTAAATATTCATGGCCTCTCTTTGTTTGAGAGGCTTTTCTTGTTTTCTTGAATCGCACGATCCATTTTTGGAACCTGGACTTCCGGAACAGACTGAGCCTTAGCACACCCGATACCCTATTTTTATACATAGCTTAATAACATAAGAAAAAGAGCCCCTTTCGGAGCCCTAAAATAATGAAACTAAAGAGAGTATCCCACTACTCAGATTCAGAATGGTCTTAGTGTCGAAAATTGTCAAAAAATATGCTTATGCAGATCTGCACAAAGTAAAAGATTTTCACATTCCAAAAAAAATAAGCACCATTAAAGGGCTTAAAATAAAATCTATTTTAACAGGGGTTAATCAATGCTTTAACAGTTATTACTATAACAGATTTGTTTTACAAAAAAATGACTGCTTTCTAAATGAATTGTAAATTATTGTCCGGAAGCATCATTCAATCTGATTCGCAATTTCACCTGATTGTCCATCCGATTTGATCCCAACTACGCCATGGCCTGCAATAAAATAAAAGAACACTTGTCAATGCTTGCTTCAACCAGTTAGATCGATTTTTATAACGATGCCACAATTATCCGCCTATGGTATAAATCAGGTCAAAATCAAATTTTCCAGTAACTCCGCTAAAATGACAACCCACTTAATATCTATGAATAATCTATCAGAAAAATTGATGAATTAGTAGACTGCGTAAGAGAAATATTGCTTTTATATTCCATGCATTCCGATTTTAAGAAGGATGCACTAAATTTCATACCTTCTGGAATAATAGCTGCAATTCAATAATTTTTTATCGATAAACAATAAATTAATACTGTATTTCGATAAATAACGGTGGTATACTCTTTTCGATGATCAATCAGAGGTAGGTGCTTATGTTGATTCTTGGTGAAAAGGGGCTTTCAGGACTCGTCAAGCGATTGCTGGATTTACTTTTTTTAGGCGGAATAGGGTTGTTCCTCAGTCTGCCATGGTCAGTGAAATGGTACATGAGTCTGCTTTTTTACAGACCGGGTGAAAAATATTGGTTTTTGCTCTTTTTTCTTTATGTTACCGGCTTTTTCGCGCTGCAGATTGTGTATGAAATAAGGCAGATTTTTAAAACGCTGAACAGACGAAATCCTTTTAAGATGGACAATGTCAAAAGCCTAAATCGAATTGCTACTGCATCTTTTCTTATTTCCATCGCCTACATTGTCAAAATTATTTTTTTCAACTCTTTTATGACGATTATTCTTGTGATGGTATTTATTATCACGGGCTTTTTTTCAGTTATTCTTGCTGAAGTATTCCGCCAGGCAGTAATCGTCAAAGAAGAAAACGACTTAACTATTTAAAGAGGTGCAAGATGGCTATTGCTGTAAATCTTGATGTCGTCATGGCTAAAAAGAAAATGAGCGCATCCGAGCTGGCATCGAAAGTGCACATTACACCTGCAAATCTTTCGATCTTGAAAAATAACAAAGCCAAAGCCATCCGTTTTTCTACATTGGAGGCCATATGCAAGGCTTTAGATTGCCAGCCGGGTGATTTATTGGAATATGTTGCTGATGATTAATGAGCAATGGGAAAAAATTGATTTTCGTAATAGGCAAAGGAGCGTTTGAAAATGGATGATCTTACAGTGAAAAACAGAACAGTTAACCGTCATCATGTTCCGATCCTGCATAGAAAAAGCAATCTCCTTCTGTTAAGTGCCGCGTTGCTTGGCACCCTTGTTGATGTGTTATTTTACGATAAATTTTTAGGTGTTTCGTATCCTGTCTTTGTCATTGCTTTTTATGTTTTGTTTCTTTGGAATGTGCGAAAGAAAGTTCAGGTAAAGTTGGATCTCGGCTGGCTCTTGCTGATCCCAATTTTTATGCTGTCATTTGCTTATTTGTTCTTTTCCAATCTTGTCTTTTATGCTTTGAATTTTATCGTCATCCCGGTCCTCGTTGTCATGCAGACCACATTGATCACCAAAAGCGCAAAAAGAAAATGGTATTCCGTTTATTTTATCGCTGATCTTCTTTATAGTTTTTTTTACCGGCCGTTTGCCTGTATTGCCCTACCATTTATGTTTGTGGCCAAGGCACTCAGTTCAAGAATCGGCATAAAGAAGGACAGTGCTTTTCTAAAAGTTTTCTTTGGCATCTTAATTACAATTCCTCTGCTCGCTCTGATTGTCTCGCTACTCGCCTCAGCCGATCAGGTGTTTGGACACTTTGTCGATCAGATTCCGTCTCTATTTGACGCTATTAATCTCGACGCACTGATGCCAAGGTTTCTGCTTGCAACACTTACGGCGCTCCTGTCGTTCAGCTATATCTGGAGCCTTATGAAACCGAAGCCGGTATCCATCCTCCTGCCGGAAGCAAGCACTCCATTCGCTAAAAACAATGGGTTTGATCCTGTTATCGCGATGACCTTTTTAAGCATCATCAATGCGATTTATGTGCTTTTTACCTTGATACAATTTTCATACTTATTTGGCGGTTTTTCGTTCGCACTCCCGGCAAATTTCACCTATGCGGAATACGCCCGCAGAGGTTTTTTTGAATTGATTGTTGTCACGTTAATCAATTTCAGCATTTTATTGTTTCTCCTTTATTTTACAAAACAGGATGGAAAGACCATCAATCGAATGATTCGGTTCTTAGAATCTCTGCTTGTTGTCTGTACTTTAGTCATGCTGGTTTCCGCTTTTGTCAGAATGTACTTATATGAACAGATGTATGGCTATACGTATCTACGTGTATTGACACATGCTTTTATGATCTTTCTGTTTGTCCTTTTCATCTTTACTTTTTACCGCGTTTGGAAGGAAAACGTGAAACTCTACAAATTTTATTTGCTGACCGCAATTACCGCCTTTGTAATCATTAATTATATGAACATTGATGTGCTGATTACGAAATTCAATATACAGAGATATGATCACACGGGAAAAATTGATGTTGATTATCTCACATCGCTCTCCGATGACGCAATTCCGGAGATGACAGAACTGCTTCATGCAAAGGATGCCACAACCGCAGGAAAAATTGAGAACTATTTATTGGAAAGGAGACAATACCTCGAAAAAAAGCACCCGTGGCAATCCTTCAACTTATCCCATTATAAAGCGGAAAAAGTGCTTTCTAATTATAATCTTCACCTGAACAACAAATAAAATTCTTTCCGATTTACCAAAGAAGACTAATCTTCAATGTCCCTGCCAATTTTTGCTCATTATCGAAGACGATCAGCGCGGACGGCATGCCAAATATCGTCGCACAATGATGATGTGCTGTTTCCTGTTTTTGTATCACATGTTTCCCGGCAAACAAACCAAAATAAATCTGTACCTAATTTATTGGAGGTGAAATCAAATGAGAAATAACAATGCTTTCTGGTCGTTTATCGCAGGATGCGGTGCAACGCTCGCCTTTTTTTGGATGAGAAATAATCAGAATGCCATGCCAAATTGGGCAAAACGTCCAATGAATCAAATGGGTAAAACGGCACAGCAGGTCGCCGGCGCTTTCAATCCCCAAGGCTAATCATTCGAATATCGCCATGATCAAATAAGTCCCGGTTGAAAAACCCGGGGCTTATTTGATGTATATTTATTTATTTTATGACTGTGTCCCGCAGACCGTGGATATTTTTTCACGCGCAGGAAATATTAATGTTGAATTCGTTTGAAAAAGGGGATATAGCACATGTCGAGACTGATGAATATTGCCGAAACAGCGCTGGATACAATGAAATCTCTAACGGACAACAAAAAAGGACCGCTTCATGTCGGTGAGATCATGGACTGTTGGACGTACGCTTCATATCTGGACGGAGTCATTGATCAATACCTGGTTGCACGGAATACGACACAGGATAAAGAACTCCTGGACTTGTTTAAAGAAGCGTCTGACGTCACGATGGCCCATAAAAAAGAACTGGATCAATTCATGAAGGAGGAACATATTCCGCCAACGGACGGCTATCATCCGAAACCAAAATCAGATGCCAACGCAATTCCAAACAGTGTGAGGCAAACAGATAAAGAGCTGATTAATGTACTGCAAATTAATGTTGTTTTTGCAGTAGAGCAATGTGCACGTGCAGCCACCAGAAGCCTTCGCGCAGATGTAGGCATCATGTTTTTTAAATTTCAGACGGACAAAATGATGATCGGGTTAAAATCAAAATCACTTGCGCAAAAAAAAGGATGGCTCAGAATTCCGCCTTCCTGCAACCAGACATTGTTAAATTGACTCATAAAAGATACTGACATCAGCTTAGGCAGAAGAACACATTTCCCTGTGGGTGAATATCCTGTTCATTGCAAAGGAGGAATGTGAAGTGAATGAAGAAATCGGCCAGTTTTATGATCAGCGGAATGTACCGAGTAATTTAACGAATAATTATCCGATGGCAGAAAATCCGGGCCATCACCACGATTACAAAAAGATTAAAGGTTTATGTCAAAAACACCTTAACCATTATGTGATCGGCCACTTAACCGATGGAAGGATCATTGAAGGCATCATTTTAAGCGTCGATGATGAATCAGTGACTATGCTCATTGTAGAAAAAGATCAGCATGCAAGGGAAGACGACAGCCGGCAATTCGGGCGTTTCCCCGGCTTTTTCCGTTTTTCTCCCTTTCGGGTTCCATTTTCTTTTTTCGGGCCCCCATTTTTTTCACCATTTTTTTCACCATTTTTCTGGATTTAAAGCATCAATGTCTGACCCCGCCGTCCGGGCGGGATTTTTTATACTGTTACCTTCAAAGTTCATACATTGACTGTAAAAACTTTATCAAGGTCGTGATCATTATGCCTTCAGAGCATATCAGCATGACTGCGGCCGAGTCAAGAAATCATTTGCGAATGCTCTGGGGGCAGCATGTTTACTGAACCGGCTGACGATTAGTGGAATTGTGTTGGGTTGGTCCGACAGTGAGTACACAGCGGCGCGCCTGTTCAGGAATCCAAAAGATTTTGAACAGGCTCCGGGCTCCACTTTACGGTCGTGGAACTGCATCAAAATTTGCAAAGCTTTTCATGAATCATTTGGCGATGGCAGTCCAAGAAACGCCGATAGTATTGCTGTTTTTCTTGAATGAATTGAAAGTGGTCCATGCGCGGAGTGGAGAAATAATGATCGGCAAAGTGTGAAGTTCCGATGAAGCAAACTATTTTATGTAGCGCCGGTATTGACCGGCGTTTAAAATCCGGGGCCCGTGAGTCAGTTAATTCAGATGAGTCCGATATCTGTCCCATAACACAGAACCAATACACGGAAGAATGACAACAATTATACCAAACACACCTACTGCTACCATCTCTCTCACTCTCCTTGTATAATTGAAAGCGCTTCATCATCTACATTATACTCCGCGATCCGTGACTGATACAATTAATTTGTCCTAAATCGACAATCCATCTTCAGCAGTTTTTCATAAAAAAAACAGGATCTGTTGCAGATCCTGAAATGGGGGGGTATTGCTTCATTCAGTTATAATAACAGCATCGGAATTTTTCCATGCTTTCCATATAATTACGATCCAACAGTATGTTTTGTTTCAAAACAACTGTCACCAGAAAGCACAATTACTGGAGCTGTCAAGCTGATAAATACACCTTAAATTCTAAACCTTAATTTTCGCTTAATTCGCGGATAAAAAAAGAACCTGCCGGGAAATAAGGGCAATTTTCCGCAGGATCTTACAAAATTATATTAAACTCCCCTTTAATACAGTAACAAAAGGATCTATACAAAAAATAGACAAAGCCTATATGTCTGACGATTTTCCGAAACGTTCCTCCTAAATACAAGGCTCAAATGGGCTTTTTCATGCCGTTATCCGCCTTGAGCACCACTCCAGTTAGCGGTGGATTCGTACATGGAAACAGTTCTGCATTGTTGCTTGTTCTGTTCATAATTATCGGAGCCGTTTTTTGCTATTAGCGCAGTAGGCACCTGCCAGGGACTCTTTGACTATAGGCTGTGTTTAAAAGTTCAATGTTGGTTTCACCAGTACATTGATTGAAGCGGAAGGTGCGAGACTCCTGCGGGAACAGTAAGCCAGGCAAGATCCCGCAGTGAAGTATTGAGCGAGGAGACTCGCGATCGCCCGCAGAAAACGAGCGCATGGAGCGAAAAGCAACAGATTAGTTTAACAAAGCCTCACTATAAAGAATTTCGTCAGATTATCCCGCACAAAAAAAGCTCTCTGCGTCCGGGCAGAGAGGTGAGAAAAAACAAAAACAGAAGGTAATTCATATTATACAGCTAGGTTATATATGAATTCCACTATTTAATAAAAATTTATCCTTTCTAAGAAATAATATATAATTCAGCGACTTCCGGCCAACAAATCTGTTTCATCTGCCGTTTGTGCAAAGCAGTGTAACCTATCCAATACAGAAAAATTTATGGGCAAGGGAATGATTTCCGATAAGGAATACTGTTGTGCATTTTACCGACATGGAAAGCTATATTTTTTCTGCGAAGAGGGATATATCTTGAGGACAAGCGATATTTCCTAGGGAAGATCGATCTATTTTTGCGGTGAGCGATAAAATCAGACTGGCCTTTGACTAATCAAATGCTTCTACAAAAAAGAAAAGAGCCCCATATGGGCTCAAAGGGGGACATTGCTTTAATAAAGTGCTCTACTAATATAGCAGAGAGTGAAATAATTTTCCATACTTTTTTAAAAATTTTTTAAAATTAACATCATAAAAAATACCGCCTTAGAGAGGACAGAACCTTCAGCGCCTGACTGACACAACTCACCCTTCGTCGCTGCAATTTTTACTCTTTGAAACAGTACCCGCCATGGGGGGCAACCGAATCAGAAGAACAAAATCAAAAAGACGACAGCAATCCAGAATGGCAAACAGAAAACCAGTGCCCATACCACACCTTTAAAAAAGTTTTCTTCCACAAAAACCACCTCAAGTTTATACCATGAATCGGCTCTATCTCCGATTCGCTGATACTGGGCAGTTTTTCCAGGTTTGTCACTTTCCATTCCGCAACTCGGAAAAAAGGCTTTTTTGCCCCTTCATCTAACCCTTTCATATGTATTCAGTGCTTCATAAAATAGAGAGTAACAGGCAGGCATTCAGGACTGTCTGAGGATCCGCCATATAATTGCTCCTCCCTATCACTCCTCGTGGCACTTGAAGAAGGCGTCACCTTGCAACGCGAGAAGCGGCCCGGTTTCGTTCATACTGAAGAAACCGGGCTGCTTTTTATTTAATAGCGTCTGCGGATCAATGATCCCATGTGTACTCCGCCGAGAACTTATTCACCGGTTGGCCTGCAAAATTGTAATAGTTTACCTTGATCTCTTTTTGATTCGCGCTGAGATCGAGGATTACATATGTACCTTCATTATAATTTCTTGGCAGGCGGAGACTCCCAGGATTAATGACGATCATGCCCTGTTCCTTGAACGATCCGGCAAAATGGGTGTGCCCGTAACAGATAATATCGGACTTTTCTTCGAGTCCGCGGTAAATCAAGTTGACCGGTGAATTCCTGACGCCGAGCAGATGTCCGTGAACAATCAGAAATTTGAGCGAACCCGACTGGCGGATCATTTCATCTGGAAAAGTCCCCGGGAAATCACAATTTCCTTCAACAGTCAGGTAATCCTGAATTTCCGGACTGTCCGCACGAAGTTCCGAATCGCCGCAGTGGATAAAAGCTGCCACTTCCCCCCGATAACGATTTTTCAACTCAGCAACTTCGCTCTTCAGGCCATGCGTGTCACTGACAATCAGCCATTTCATTTTTCTTCACCGACCCAGTTCTTCCAGTTTTCCCGCAGTTGCTGAAGTGCAAGGGCGCGATGGCTGATTCTGTTCTTCTCTTCATTACCCATTTCCGCAAAAGTTAATTTTGCACTGGGTACAAGAAAAACCGGATCGTAGCCGAATCCGTCATTCCCCCGCCGCTCCAGTGTGATTAGCCCGTTGCAGCGCCCCTCGGCAAAGCGGGTTGTTTTTCCGGGCCGGCTGAGCGCCAGCACACAGGTAAAATGAGCCGTGCGCTTTTCCAGAGGAATTCCGTCCAGTTTCCCAAGCAGCCTGTCAATGTTCCGCGCGCTGTCTTTCTCCGGGCCCGAGTAACGTGCCGAAAAAATTCCCGGTTCGCCGCCAATCGCGTCAACAGAAAGCCCAGAGTCGTCGGCAAGCGTGATCATATTTGTTTTTTTTGAGAGCGTTTCTGCCTTTAGAGCGGCATTTTCCTGAAAAGTCCTGCCCGTTTCCGGGACGTCTATGTCGATACCCAAATCCTTCAGCGAACGTACCTCCACCTGAAAATCCGCAAGCAGCGTTTTTATTTCCGTGATTTTCCCCTGATTATTGGATGCAATCAAAATTTGTGTCACTTGTTGATCCCTGCCTTTTGCTCCGTCAGTATATCGCCGATTACGGACTGTTCGGCAGCAATCAGTTCATGAATGCCCTTTTTTGCAAGCCGAATTAATTCAGTCAGCTCATCGTCGCTGAAAGTAGCCTCCTCGCCTGTGCCCTGAATCTCCACAAAACGATCTTTGCTGTTCATGACAATATTCATGTCCACATCTGTTGTCGCATCTTCTTTGTAGCACAGGTCAAGAATCGGACCGTAAACGGGATGAACACCTACCGAAGTCGCTGCCAGGTACGAATTAACGGGAATTTTATCAATCTGCCCTCGATCCATGGCTTTTTTAAACGCCAGAACCATGGCAACAAATGCACCGGTGATAGACGCTGTACGGGTGCCGCCATCCGCCTGGATGACATCACAGTCAATCCAGACCGTCCGCTCGCCAAGCGCGTCAAGCGCCACCACCGAGCGCAGCGCGCGGCCGATCAGGCGCTGGATTTCCATTGTCCGGCCTCCTACTTTCCCGCGGGAGGATTCACGGATTGTCCGTTCCGGAGTTGCCCGCGGGAGCATTGAGTATTCGGCAGTGATCCACCCTTTTTTCTGCCCACGCATAAACGGCGGAACCTTTTCCTCAATACTGGCATTGCAGATCACCTTTGTCCTGCCAATAGTGATCAGCACAGATCCCTCGGGATGAATGATAAAGTCAGGCTGTATTTGAATGGGTCGAAGTTCGTCATTCTTTCTTCCATCTGGTCTCATTGCACTTATTTCCTCCGATAACCATATTTTTATTCAAACTGAAGAGGGGCAGCACACTGCCCCTCTTACTATACCATAACTTGTATCTTGCCATTACAGCCCAGTCGCATTTACCATTGATCGCGATACCGGTCCCGTAATCGTTTTTCCTGATTCCAGCAGCACTTTGCCGGAATTGCCGATCTTTATCGATACCTGGCGTATGCCGCTTTCTCCCGTAAGCGTCAGAACCAGACTTCGCAATGCCTGATCACTGATCGCTTTCGATGCTTTGTCTTCATAAATCGCGCTGTTAAAGTGGAGGTGCACTACACCATCAGAAACGACCGGTTTCTCTAGCAGCTGTGTATCCGGGTTGAATGCCGAGATAAAATCGCTCCCTACCGGTTCATGAATCAGCGCATTGACCAGGCCAGACAACAAGTCACCCGTATCCGATATCCGAACCGTTACCGGCACATCAAAAGACTTTCCTTTGTCAGTGGCCAAGTAGTATACAGTCTGCGGCTGGCTGGCTGTCACATCAGCCACGCTCCCGAAAGTTGTATTAATTCCATCCGCTCGGGTCAGATCCCTGCCAACCGGAAGCCCACTGCCCGGCCACTCGTTCAGCGTTTTTCCGTTGACACTGATCGTCACGCTTTTGACCATATCAAATTGGGTTGCCGTCCAAACAATCGACTGAACAATCTTTTCCTGATCTTCAGGCCGTGCTCCGAGGAGTTCTTTGGAAAAGTCTGCCGTCAGCTGGCCGCGTGAGTCAACCACTGCGCTGTTGACCTCTGTATCAGATGGGAGAACAGCCTGAAATCCACTGGGCAGCAAATCAGTCACCGGACCGTCTTTCACCAGATAGCCAAGAACCTGCTTCACCGGTGCATGAGTTTCAGGAAGACCGGTCGGCTGTGGAACGAGCAGCCCGGAGGCATCGGTCAGAAACAATTCCCTCTGAATGTACTTATTACTCTTTGAAATCTTAGCCAAATCTGATTTGTTTTTAACATAGCTCACACTGTCCGGCTTCTGGTCGGCAGCTCCGCCACATGCGGCAAGCAGCATCAGTAGAAGCAGCACTGCCGCCACAATGGTGAGTGATCGACGACGATACATCATAGTTGACCCTCCCTGATCCCTATGGGTTGTACTACATGTATACGAGCACTGCCGCCAATTAGACCTGAATCTCTGTCAATCCTGTGAATAAGTGACCATACGGGACACAGGGCCGCCACCCAGTTCCCAATAAAAATCACATAAAATGGAAATAATGATTATAGACGGTACAGATCGCCGGCTGAAGAGTGCTGCAGCATTGAAAAGCGAATAGCACACGGACTATAATAGACACATTGTATGCTGAAAAAAGTTGAAAAAGAACGAATCGCTGCCGATTAATTTATTAAGAAAATATTTTTTATGGACAGCTGCTAAAGCTGTTGTTTGGAGGTTTTAAAAATCAGACTTGAGCCAACCCGCTGTGTGAAGGTACCCGTCCTGACCCAATTAGACGAAGAATCTGTTTCAGATCTATCGACCGGCAAAAATTTTTATCCATACATTGTGAAAGATGGGGAACATGTCTTTCCTAAAACATTTGCTTTTGAAACATGTGGAGCAAATATTATAGATTTTATCGGCGTTGCGCCCTTTTCATTGTGGATCGTTGAACAGCGCCGTCTGTTTCTTAATGGAGACCGCGTCATTGTCCAAATGGAGGATGGGCGGATTTTTGCAGGAAAATCAAAAATATTAACCCATAGTAGCCTGATCATCCGAAATACTGAAGGGATTAACTGCGAGGTCTTAGATTTTTCAAAAGTTCGTTTCATCGGGCGGTTTGTCAAAGGACTTAATCGTGATGAAAATCTGTAAAAAATACATTGTGACTTCTTTTTATACAGTATAAATGCGGATGATGCAGAACCACACTTTTCTATGAAATCATAGACACTGTTTTTAAAACACTCAAAGGCTAAAAACAAAAAACGACCCTATTGCAGACCTTTTTCGGATCGCATATACCCACGTTCAGAGTGTATAAGGATTTACACGGGAATTTGACTTCTAACGCTCTCTTCGCTTCGATCAGATACTTCCTCTGCGGCATCAATCTCCGGACGAGAAGGAACAACGAGATGAAGATCAATGTATCCATTCTGTATCCGGCTGGGTCTATGGCAATCTGCTTTCAGTGATGGATCTGACTTTTCGTAATAATCATATGTTTTGTATTAATAACATTATCCTGCGCACCTGGACAATCCGAATATACGCTTTTTGCGCTAATCATTCCCTTATAATTTCAAGCTTGGTTGAAAACTCATGGCGGCTTAACAAAGTTTCTCGATGCCCCATCGGCTTAGGCTAATCTTGTACCCGTGATAATCTCAAACTGTTCAGTGTAACGATCACCGTTGCGCCGACATCTGCAAAAACAGCCATCCAAAGGGTCAGCCATCCCGGGAAGATCAGCACTATGGAAACGGCTTTTATGGCTAAAGACAAGGACACGTTTTGCCTGATGACCGCCATTGCCTGATGGCTCAAGTTTATGATGTAGGGGAGTTTTGTTAAATCGTCGGACATGAGTGCAATGTCGGCTGTTTCCAGTGCCGTATCGGTTCCTGAAGCCCCCATGGCAATTCCTACGGTCGCCTCGGCGAGTGCCGGAGCATCGTTCACCCCATCACCGACCATCGCAGCTTCCTGATATCTTTCACAGAGATCTTTAATTAAGGCTAATTTATCCTCCGGAAGCAGCTCTGCCTGAACTATGGAAACACCGGCTGCTTTTCCAACGGATTCTGCCGCTTTTTTATTGTCACCCGTCAACATAACAGTCTGCCCAATGCCGGCCTGATGAAGCTTCCGAATGACGGCACTTGAAGCCTCACGCAATTCATCTGCGACCGCAATGAGGGATAAAATTTCACTTTCTGTTCCAAATACGATAACCGTTTTCCCTTGCTTCTGAAGACTTTGAATCTGCTTTCCGATCACCATGTCTATGCCATCCGGAAGTGTTTCTTCAAAAAGAAGCGGGCTGCCGATATAGAAATTTTCCTGATTGACTCTTGCTCTGACTCCCTTACCAATAACTGATTGAAATGCTTCAACGACAATATCATTAACGTTCAACCCGTCCTTTTCCGCCTTTCTGCAGATGGCCGATGCAAGCGGATGCTGTGATCCTTTTTCAATTGCAGCTGCGAGGGTCATAACACTCTGTTCATTTCTGCGAAGAGCCACTATATCCGTGACCTCTGGAACACCTTTGGTCAGCGTTCCTGTTTTATCAAAAGCGATCACTTTGAGCGCGCCCGCATTTTCCAGGGGAATCCCGCCTTTAATGATGACACCATTCCTTGCCGCGTTGCCAATCGCCGTGACAATAGCTACAGGCGTCGAGATTACCAGAGAGCAAGGGCAGCCAACAACGAGCAGTGCCAGCCCCCTGTAGAGCCAGTCGCCCCAGCTGGCACCCATAACTAACGGGGGAATGCCAGCCAGTAACAGAGAAGATACTATAATGACCGGTGTATAAACTTTTGCGAAACGATCGACAAATGTCTGGGTAGGTGCTTTTGCCGTTTGAGCCTCTTCAACCAGGTGAATAATTCTGGCAAGTGTTGTATCTTCTGCCCGTTTCGTAACTTTAACTTCCAATAAACCTTCTTCATTCAATGTTCCGGCATAAACCGGGTCATTGACTGCTTTTGTGACCGGAATGGACTCGCCGGTAATAGCCGCCTGATTAATTACCGACGCCCCCTTGACCACCCTGCCATCCATTGCCAGCTTCTGCCCGGGTTTGACGACCATGATATCACCGATCTTAATCTCTTCAACCGGTACCATCAATTCCAGTGTACCCCTGCGAATCAGCGTTTCTTTCGGCGCGATCTCCATCAATGAATGAATAGACTGCCTTGCCGCATCGACCGAATAACTCTCTAATGCTTCGCTGATTGCGAAAAGGATAACAACGGTCGCCCCTTCTTCCCATTTACCAATTGCCGCGGCACCTAAAATGGCAATGGTCATGAGTGTATCCATATCAAAATCCAGATGAAGCAAATTTTTAAGCCCCTCCATAAAAAGGGCGTATCCGCCAATCAGAATGGCTGCGGCATAGCCAATAATGGGCAGAGGGCTCTGTCCACCCCATTGCATGCTTAAGATCCAGCTCGCCATCAAAATGACTGCGGACAAATAAACCTTAAGACTTTTCTTTTGTTTCCAAATGGGCTGAGACTCCATGGTCCCTTCTTTTTCATCCTGTATTTTTAAATTTTCAAAAGCTCCGGCTTTTTCCAGTGCTTCAATTGTCGTACTGCCATAAACAACGATCTTTGACGCACCAAAATTTACTTTGGCGTCCTGTACCTCAGCCAGCCGTTTTACATTTCTTTCAAATTTATTCGCACATTCCACGCAATCTAATCCATGAACCCGATAAACTTTCATCTGCACTTCAGCCAATGGTTTTTACCTCTCTTTGATCATTAAAAACGATTGAAAGAAGCATCCGGATCTCTTCCTGATCCAAAGAGTAAAAAGCCATCTTTCCCTCCCTGCGATAGTTAACAAGGCCTTGTTTGCGCAGCGTGCGCAGATGATGGGAAGCCGTCGCGACTGAAGAACCGATAATGTTGGCAACATCACAGACGCACAGTTCCTTCTCGTGGCATAATGCGAAAGCAATTTTTGCACGATTTGCATCCGCAAGTGACTTAAACAGTTGTACGGGACGGGATATATCCTTATTCGATAACAGCCCTCGTATATGGTTCACCTTCTGCGCATCAAAACAATAAATATCACAAGTATCTTTTTCAGGCATCAGCAACCACCCTCAATCATTCAAATGTTCATTTGAATGTATTATAGTACAATGATCCGTTTCATTCAAATATTCTTTTGAATGAAACGGATCATTTAGGAAACTGATTAATGTTCACACAAAAAAAGTCTATCTCAAGTTGATGAAACCCTTGTTTGAAAAAAGTAACTTTACAAACAGTGAATGCAGAAGTAAACTACTGTTTAATATAAGAATAAAACTTTCCAACATCTTAAATCGCTTAATTCAAAGAAGCGGGGGAACCGGTTTTCAGGGGTGAATCCTTTTTAGGTAGGGCAACTTTCTTGCCCGAATCCGTCAGCTAACCTCGTCAGCGTTCGGAGAGAAGATGGGACAACTTTGTGTGCTGAAATCATGCCGCGAGCTTGTGCTCAGCGGTATTTTTATTTTGATACACTTCCATATTAAGTGATAAGACTGGAATCTGAAAAGGGTGGGACCTTTGGAAAACGTAGAGTGGTTAAATGTCTTATTGATTGTTATCGTGGCTGGCGGAGGCTGGCTGTGTCTGCAAAATTTTAGTCTGGTCAAGCGTGTGCTTATTGGCCGTCCAATGAAAACGGAGTCGCTTCATTCAAAAAGCAATCATTTATTCTGGCTCATCGCCCTTCCGATACTATCCGCCGACTTGTACTCATCAGTGGCCTATGGTCCTGAAGCGGGGATGACCGAGCTGGCTCAATTAGGACCGGATGCGAAATGGCTCATTCTGCCAATCACGGTTGCGGCCGTCCTTCTGCTCGCCATCTTGATTAATTCCTATATTATGGGTGTTCTTGCTTATCCGAATGGCGGAGGAGCCTACGCGATTGCACGGGACAATTTTAAACATTCCTGGGTGGCAGTTACAGCGTCGAGCGCTCTTCTCATCGATTATGTATTGACCGTCGCAGTTTCCGTTTCTGCGGCCATAGCCGCTATTTCCTCTGCGTATCCGGTCGTAACGCCCTACCGGACAACCATTGCCCTGATCTGTATTCTCGTTTTACTGCTCATCAATTTGCGCGGTGTTGCTGAGGCGGCAAAAGTACTTGCATGGCCGACTTTCTTTTTTATGGCCTGCATGATGGCACTTATTGCATTTGGCTTTTTCAATGAATTCAGATATGGTTTCGTTCAGGCAGCGACTCCATCTTTTGGCACTGTGCCGAAGGATTTGACAGCGCTGCTGGTGCTGAAAGCATTCAGCTCATCCTGTTCCGCTTTAACCGGCATTGAAACCATATCCAACTCCGTACCCATTTTCCGTAGTCCAAAACAAAAAAATGCTATCAAAACGTATATAGCGCTTGGTATTCTTGAAGGCATCACTCTGGTGGGTATCTCCTATCATCTGTACGTACACGGTATTTCTGTTAATCCCAGCAACACGATGCTCTCACAGCTGACTGCTTTGATTTTTGGCAATGGGCTGATTTATCAGCTGATCACTTGGTCAACGTTTGTTGTTCTGATTCTGGCAGCCAACTCAACGTTCAATGGATTTTCCCAGCTCGCAGCGATTGTTGCTTCCGACGGATTTCTCCCGCGTAAGCTGGCGCAGCGCGGTGACCGGCTTTCTTATTCAAACGGCCTGATCACACTGGCCGCGCTTGCCGGCTTACTGGTCGTATTCTTCCATGCGGAAACCAATGCGCTGATTCCACTTTATGCCATCGGCGTGTTTGTTTCATTCACGATTGCCCAGATCGGCCTTGTTCGTCGCTGGGGCCATATCAAGGGCCGTCACTGGAAAGTGAACTTAACTGTTAATGGCATTGGCGCTGTAGTGTCCGCATGTGTCGCACTGATTTTCGCAGTCACGAAGTTTACAGGCGGGGCCTGGATTATCATCGTCATTTTACCTTGGTTTGCCTGGATTTCCTTAACGATATCAAAGCACTATAAAGAAGTTGGTTCTCAGCTCCATATAGACTTGCTGAAAGATCGGCCAATTGCGCATGAGGTGACTTCGATCGTCCTGATATCTGGTATTCACCGTGTCGTTAATAACACATTGTCATTCGCAAAAAGCATTGACACAAATGTCATCGCCGTTTACGTCGGATTTGATGACGCTTCGATCGAAACCATTCAAAAGCAATGGAAAGAGTGGGGAACGCCATGCAAACTGATTGTGCTCCAAAGTCAGTATCGTTCTCTGATTGCGCCTATATCATCTTTTATACATGATATCCAGAAAGAAAAAGGAAAGGACAGCTATATCCATATCCTGATGCCGCAATTCATCATGAAGAAAAGCTGGCACAACCTCCTCCACAATCAGAGTGCTCTGATTCTGCGTACATGGCTTTTTCTGCACAAGGATGTCGTTATCACGACTGTTCCGTTCCATTTAAAAAAATAGACTAATGAAGAGGGTTCAATAATAAAACCACCATCTCCAAATGATCTTCCCCCTGTCAACTCAAAGGGGAGCATATCTCAAATAAGATGGTGGTTTTGTCTGTCCGTTTTTGTTAACCGATTACAAAATGACCTAAATACTTATTGAACTGTCGGTGCCTCGTTCGAGGCGATGCAGCTCATCTGCTTCGTTTCATGATTCTTCCAAAACCTTTTGTGCTGATTTTGGGCGGTGAATTATTCTTCGGTACTGAAATTCTAGAATTTTTTGGGAATACATTATTGCTCCCCTGGCCAGTATTCGATTTAAAGATTTTCCCGGTACTGTTTTCAGCTGAACGAATCGCCTGCCCCACATCATTCGTCACGCTGTTTTTAATTTTTGAAAATGTGCTTGATAACGTGTTCGGACTGTTACCGGAACGGCTTCTTTTAATAATCGAGCCTGTTGTCTGCTTCGTTATTGGAGGAATTGTTTTCTTTTCACTGGCAGTGGGTGGCTGATATTTTGCCGATGACGGGACCGTCCTACCACCTGTGTATCCGCGATAGCTGCCAAGGGAGCCACTGCCTAGTTGAAACAAATGATCCAAAAGAACTCCAGACAGAAAGCCCCTCAGAAACGACGAACTATAATTGTTACGTACAAATTCTTTGTTACTCACTTCAATCAGGGTATTTGCTGGATTCTTTTTGTCTCTTTGAATGTCGTATAATTCATTAGGATAGACAAGGAACATTTGCTGAACGCTGTTTTTGGATATCTGATCAGGCTTCTTCTGGCTGCTTAGTTTCTTGGCTACTTCGGGAACGGACTGCTTATCGGCCTGATAAATATAAGACTCCTGGTTCCCGTTTTTGGATACGGAGATCAGCGGATAACCTCCGCTTACAGCCTGTTGTCCGGGCCCGGACGCGGAACATCCGGCTAATATGGAAACACCGACTACTACGGCGAGAATCATTTTTATGGTTTTTGACAATCGTCTGAACATGTTCAACGCTCCCCTCTTTTCATGACTGAATGATGCTGACATCCATTGGCAGGATGTCTTCCCCTTCATAAAGCATCATCTGGCCGGCCTGCCATTCAATACGGAGCAGCTTCCCATTATCGGATTGAAAATCCCAAAGATAACGTTCCTCAGTGGATGAAAAAGGTGTATCGCCCGATGCATGAGCCGCGCCAATCGCCTGATCCTCCAGATGATACAAAGTCCCTTCCATTTCAATAGTTGTTGGAATTTCATTGATGTCTTCAAGACGCCCGTCAATCGCATCATAGAGTGCCAGATTCAGTTTTTCTCTCTTGGCCACTCGAAAATATTTAATGGCACTGCCGTCCTTTAAAGTGAAGAAAACCTCTCTGCGCTGTGGAAAAAGTGCTCTGCCGGCAACAGTATAGCTGGCCAGAGAGATATCCACAATATCACCAATTGTTAGCGTGTAAGGTGTTTTTTCTTCAATTGGAGGTTCAGGCTTTTTCACTAAATTGACAATTCGATGAAAAATCGACATTTTTTTCTCCTCTCAATCCATAAAAATAACGCCGACAGCCGTCATTAAAATCCACTCGGCATGCCGGCTCATTATTTTAGCCTATTGTTCTTTCTTTATTTTTTGTGCTCCGCGATTAATCTTGCCAGTTCGTTTTCAACTTTCTTGTCCTTTCCCAAATTCTCGAACTCTTCGTCAATGGATGTCTCTTTCTTATAAACTTCGCCACTCGCTTCGGCTTCTGCCTCCATTTGCAGTGTCTTTTCTTCCATGCGTTTTAAACCAGCCATGGCCGTATTCGCATCGAAACCGGACATGGTGTCATTGATCTTTTTCTGCGCCTGGGCGGCGTTGACTCTTGCGACCAGCGTTTCCCGCTTATCTTTCAGCTCGGCAACCTGCTTCCGCATATCATCCAGTTTGTGGCGGAGTTTTTCTGCAGCCGCCTGATTCTGATCATAGCGTTCTTTGTACTCGTTCATTTTCTGCTCAGCGCTCTGCTTGTCTTCAATAACCCTTCGCGCCAGATCGATGTTTCCGTCTTCAACAGCAAGGTGTGACTGTTCTTCACGTTTGGCTACAAGCGCTTTTTGCTCTTCATAGAGCGCTTTGAATTTCTTTTCAAGAGCGATTTGCGCGGCGACACCGTGTTCCGCTTCCTGTAGGTCCTCCTGCATATCGCGCAAATACTGGTCGGTCATCTTGACCGGATCTTCCGCCTTTTCAATTAAAGCATAGATATTTGAAACAGTAAGGTCACGCAGTCTTTTAAATAGCGACATTCAATAAAACCTCCTGATTGTTTTTCAAGTCAATACTCCTTTATTTTAAAGGATAATCAACTATTTTTAAACGGCTTGTAGTTTTTTTCTCCGATTAACGATTACATTCGATCACTTGTTTTACTCCAATAGCAGAACTCTTATTAATATAATATTACACGATGAAACTGAAGGAGTAATGAAAATAAATGATGTTTTTAATGAAAAAATAGTGGGTTTTATTTTAAATTCATGAGATGTGACAAATTCCGATAACATTCGATGACAATACTATTTCATTTCAACAATTTAAATGCGTCATTGATTCTCTTTAAAACGGTCTTTTCTTCACATTTTACGGTTTTTAGGAAGAATATTCCTCAACTTTTTAAATGCATAAGCCCTGATCTGTCAGTATCCCGTAACAACCGTTCACTCATTTACCTTGCCTCAACTACACCGTCCGTCTTCAACCGCAATAAGGTTACACGATAAATGTATAGAAACAATGTAAAATAAGTGATATTTCTCAAGAAACTCCATACTTGGCGCATTCTATGTATTAAAAAAGTGCCCCAGCCCATTTCAGGCGAGACACTTCTCTAAATTAATTCTGTCCAACGACATCGTAGCCCTGTTCTTCAACAGCTTCCTTCATCTTGCTAAACTGGACTTTAGTTTCATCATACTCAACAACGGCTTTACCTTTTTCAAGATTCACCGAAACATTTGATACACCGTCCAATTCCTTTAAAGCATTTGTGACGGACATCTTACAGTGTCCACAGTGCATGCCTTTTACATCAAGCGTGGTTTGTGCCATAATCTCAGTCTCCTTTTTTATGTGAAAAATTTGTTTGAATAATGGGTTACGGGGTTTCAAGATTAGTGCTGCCCGGCGACGTCGTAGCCTTGTTCTTCTACGGCTTCTTTCATCTTGCTGAATTGGACTTTAGCTTCATCATACACGACAGAAGCTTCACCGGATTTCAGATCAACGTCAACTGCCGATACGCCGTCAAGTCCTTTCAATGTCTTCGTCACCAGGTTTTTGCAGTGATCCCCCATCATGCCTTTAACATCCAATGTTGTTTTTGCCATAGTTATTCAAACCCCTTTATTATTTTTTTACAGCTTTTAAAATTCACCGGTTCAGACTTTGACTCGTTTCAGACGTAAACTGTTTGTGACAACTGAGACGGAACTGAAAGCCATCGCCGTACCGGCCACCCATGGAGCAAGCAAACCCAGGGCAGCAACCGGAATGCCTACCGTATTATAGAACAGAGCCCAGAACAGGTTCTGACGGATGTTCCGCATCGTTTTCCGGCTCAGGTCGATCGCTTTCGGAATATGCAGAAGGTCACCGCCAACCAGTGTGATAT
This sequence comes from Sporolactobacillus pectinivorans, assembly GCF_002802965.1. Taxonomy (NCBI): domain Bacteria; kingdom Bacillati; phylum Bacillota; class Bacilli; order Caryophanales; family Sporolactobacillaceae; genus Sporolactobacillus; species Sporolactobacillus pectinivorans. Next base: position 3,080,390 of record NZ_NXGA01000001.1, read on the forward strand.
CAGCAGCTTCGATCGCCACATCCGTTCCGGTGCCAATCGCCATGCCAATATCCGCTGTAGCTAGGGCCGGAGCGTCATTGATTCCGTCACCGACCATCGCTACTTTCAATCCTTTTCCCTGCAGGATTTTGACTTTTGCCGCCTTCTCTTCAGGAAGGACTTCAGCAAAGACATGATCAATGCCTGCCTGTCTGGCAATCGCCTGTGCCGTCCGTTCATTGTCCCCCGTAATCATGTACACTGAGAGCCCGCGTGCCTTCAATTCTTCGATTGCCTGCTTCGAAGACTTCTTAATCGTGTCGGCTACAGCGATGATGCCCTGAAGTTTGCCCTCATAGGCAACAAACATTGCGGTCTTGCCTTCTGATTCGAGTTTCTTCATCTGATCCTCGGCGTCCGAATAAGGAATGCGCTCCTCTTTCATTAAGCGACGCGTCCCGATCGCGATTTTTTTTCCGGAAACGGCAGCTTTGATTCCATAACCGGCCAGTGCTTTAAATTCATTAGAAGAAGGAAGGTTATGGATTGCCTCTTTCCCATAGTTCACAATCGCCTGCGCGAGCGGATGCTCACTGGCCGATTCAGCCGAAGCGGCCAGTGCCACGAGCTTTTCCTTTTCAGCGCCATTTAGGGTAATAACGTCTGTGACTTCCGGTTTCCCATTGGTGATCGTACCCGTCTTATCGAACAGAACAGCCTGAAGATTTTGCGTCGTTTCGAGATATTCACCTCCTTTGAAGAGAATACCGTTCTCAGCCCCTTTACCGGTTCCAACCATAATTGATGTCGGTGTTGCCAAACCTAATGCGCATGGGCAGGCAATGACAAGCACACTGATTGCCGCAACCAGTGCCGGTGCGAATTGACCGGGTGTGACAAACAGGATCCAGACGAGAAAAGCAGCAGCAGAGATGCCAATGACAATCGGGACAAAAACACCTGAGATGCTGTCTGCCAGACGCTGAATCGGCGCTTTTGATCCCTGTGCTTCTTCAACAATTTTAACGATGCCGGCAAGTGCCGTCTCTTTGCCCACTTTCTCTGCTTTCATTATCAATGTACCGTTGGCATTCACAGTAGCACCGATCACCTTGTCATTCATTCCTTTTTCAACAGGAATGGACTCGCCGGTGATCATCGATTCGTCAACCGATGAACTGCCGTCAACAACAACACCGTCTACAGGAATTTTTTCACCGGGTCTTACTCGTAACAAATTTCCGACCGTAACCTGATCAATTGGTATTTTTCGTTCTTTTCCATCTTCAATAACCGTCGCTTCTTTTGCCTGAAGGCCCATGAGTTGCGTAATTGCCGCAGTCGTCCGGCGTTTCGCCCGGGTTTCAAAATATTTACCCAGCAGTACAAGCGTAATTAAAATCGCACTCGTCTCAAAATATAGATCTGGATGGATCAGCCCAGCAAACTGATAGCGTAAGGCTTCAAATGTACTGTAAAAGTAAGCAGCGCTCGTACCCAGTGCAACCAGAACATCCATATTAGCACTTTTATTTAAAAGAGCTTTTGTTCCACTGACATAAAACTGTCCGCCAATATAAAATTGTACAATACCGGCTACCACAAGTTGAAACCACGGATTCATTAACAAATGAGGAATCGGAAGACCTGTATTAAAGGGCAGATGAGCAATCATCGTATAGAGCAGCGGCAGCGAAAGAACAGCAGAAAGGATCAGCTTTTGAAGTTTTCCGCGCAGTTCCTTCGCTTTTTCATCTTCCGCCTGTGATTGTTTTGGAACAGCTTTGTAACCGAGTTTCTTGACCTGATTATATATCGCATTGGGTTCGGTAATCCCCGGCTGAAAGACCACAGTCCCTGACTCAGTTGCCAGGTTAACCTGGGCCGATACCACGCCAGCCAAACGATTTAATCCTTTTTCAATACGCGTGGCACAGGAAGCGCACGTCATGCCGAGAATATCGACGTCCAGTCTTTGTGCCCGTACCCCGTATCCCAGCTTCTCAATTCTTTGTACCACGTCTTCAGGTTTTGCCCTTTCTCCGTCAATTGTCACCTTCGCTTTTTCCAGAGCGAGGTTGACATTGGCCTCGACACCCTCCATCTTGTTGAGCGACTTTTCTATTCGTGTTGAGCATGAAGCGCATGTCATCCCAGTAATTCCAATCTGCATGGCCTTCGAACTCATGAATCTCATCCCCTTAACATCAATTCATATAGAAGAAAATGGCATATCCAGAATCGGCCAGTTGCATGGACTGAATCAAACCAGCTCTGTCCATGAAAGGATTTTCAGATGCTGCTATTTTCTTTTTCAGCTAAATCATACCCATTGGGGGTATTTATGTCAAATTATTTGTTCGACAGTTTTTTATCTATTTAGGTGGATCAACGTCTCTGCTCCTTCTTGACTTTCTATTTTGATGGACAAATATATAGTTTTCGTGGGAAAATAAAATATATCATATATTTTTCAGAAATCATTCATACGTACTGGAAGTACACTGGATAATCAGAAAGCCATAAAGCTCTGTCGTTGAAGCCATTTATAAATAAAACATCTTTATTGTCTCTTCATAATTTTCCTCTACAATTTCTGAAACCAAACTTGAGCAGGATTTTTTATATTGCGCCAGTGGGTTATGGTAAAATAAAAATTGAAAGGCTGGTGACCCGTCATGATGGGTTGGTATGGCAATGGTATGATGAACGGTTTTGGTATCGGTATGGGCCTGGTAGGATGGCTCGTTCAATTGTTGCTGTTCGCCGCTGTGATTTATTTAGTGATTATCCTGATCAAAAAATTGTTGAATCAACCTCAACCGCCAGCGACCGATAAAAGTCAGGCGATTTTAAATGAACGCCTGGCCAAGGGCGAGATTACGGAAGAAGAGTATCGGAAATTAAAGAATTTATTACATGAGTGAAATCAGCTTGAACAAAAAGGTACAGGGAGAGAGCCACTGGCTTTCTCCCTGTACCTTTTTTTATATACATATCGCAGAAACGATACTTTTACGTACTGTCAATGAAAACTGCAGGTTCATTGAGGCGGATTAGTCCCCTAATGAAATCATACAGATTAGGTGTTTTGCTGTTGATTCACCTCCCCCCGAACAGGTCCATGGAATAAATACCTCACCATAAGTCAGCATAGACCCGCCCGAATTTAGGAAGGGCTTCCAGGTTGAGATGATACCACAGAAAAAAGCACAAATCCCTCGATCACCGAATCATCCGGAGACACCGGCACGATGCTATTACCAAATCTAGTATCCTTCCCCGATTTCGGTACATCCTGTGAGGAAAAAGATTAAGAGTGCGCGCACCATCTATCTGTACTCACCCGCTTCAGCCAAAAATCAGGACGGATAAATACGCCCCGAACAACGTTACAAACAGAACCGGGAGTGTAATTACAACGCCAATTTTAAAATACTGTCCCCATTTGATTCTAATCCCTTTTTCGGACAGGACATGCAGCCAGAGCAATGTAGCAAGAGAACCAATCGGAGTCATTTTCGGGCCGAGATCCGCCCCGATCACATTTGCATAGACAAGTGCCTGATGCATCACACCGGAAATTGATGTCGCATCGATAGACAGCGCGTTAATCATAACCGTCGGCATGTTGTTCATCATCGCTGAAAGGATAGCGGACAGGAAACCCATCATCAGTGTTCCTGTGAAAAGTCCACCCTTGCTCCCTTGTTCAATTACACGGGCAAGGAGATGAATTAGGCCTGCATTTCTTAGTCCATAGACAACGACGTACATGCCCAGCGAAAAAAAGACAATGCTCCACGGTGCACTTTTTAGAATTTTTGTCGTATGAATGGCTGAACTCCGGACCCCAAGAAACAAGAAAAAGGCGGCAATCGCCAATGCAATAAAAGAAACCGGAATTTTGGCCAGGCTACTGAGAAAATAGCCAATGACTAGGACTGCGAGGACAAACCAAGAAATATGAAACATGCGGATATCCTTCAGAGCTGAGGACGGTTTCTTTAAGTCAGCGAGCTGATAGTGATCCGGCCAGTCTTTGCGGAAGTAGAGGTACAGAACGGTGATGCTTGCGATCAGCGAAAATATCGTCGGAAAGACCATGTGCAAAGCATAGTTTCCGAACGAGATACCGAAAAAATCAGCTGACACAATATTGACAAGGTTGCTGACGACAAGCGGCAGCGATGTTGTATCCGCGATAAACCCGCTTGCAATCACAAACGGAAAAATGCACCGCTCGTCAAAGTTAAGCGCACGAACCATTGCCAGAACAGTGGGCGTCAAAATCAGCGCGCCACCGTCATTAGCGAAAAGCGCCGAGATCAGCGCACCGAGAATGGATATGAAAATAAACATACAGATGCCGTTCCCGTGCGCGATCCGCGCCATATGCAAGGCGGCCCACTCGAAGAAGCCTATATGGTCTAGGATCAGTGAAATGATAATAATGGCGACAAAAGCAAGTGTCGCATTCCAGATGATACCGACAACGGTCAGGACATCACGCAAGTGTACTACACCGGCTAGCAGGGCGAGCAGCGCACCGCCGCAGGCCGACCAGCCAATTGATAGGTTTTTCGGTTGCCAGATCACGAGAATGAGCGTAAGCAAGAAAACAATAATAGCTAAGACTGCGGACATTTTCTGTACTCCTTCAGTAACTGAGAAAGTTGATGGACTAACCATAGGTTTTCCTTGTATTATTGATGGAGACCGGCTTTTTCACCTTCAGCGAATTGGCGGATCCGCAGGCCTATCCCATCACGGACACGCCGGAACACGGCCCATTTTTCTTCTTCTGTTCCTTCGGCTTTTGCAGGATCATCGAAGCCCCAATGCTCGCGCCTCACGCCCGGAGGCGTCATCGGGCAGCGTTCTTCGGCATCGCCGCACAGTGTAACGACGAGGTAAGCCTGGTTTAGAAGATTCATGTCAATAAGCTTGGATTTCTGGCTGGAAATATCTATTCCGGCTTCCTTCATTGCTTTCACGGCATTGGGATTCAGCCCGTGCGCCTCGATACCCGCGGAACGTACATCATATTCCGCTCCAAGGTATTTCTTGCCAAAACCTTCAGCCATCTGGCTTCGACAGGAGTTGCCGGTGCAAAGAAAATAGATGGTTTTTTTTGTCATGTTTCTTTTTTCCTCCATGTTGTTTCTTTTATGAGCAGCAGTCCGGATTATCACAGGCTTTAACGTCCTGATCCGGCAGTGAATCAATGACGGCTGACAGATAAACAGGAAGTTGTTCGTTTAAACGGTAGTACACCCATGTACCCTGTTTTCGTTCTCTGATGATCCCCGAAACGCGCAGCTTCTTCAGATGCTGACTGATGGCGGGCTGGGAAGCATTCAATAGATCGACCAATTCGCAGACACATAGCTCCTTTACTTTTAAATAAGACAGGATGGTCAGCCGCGTCCTGTCCCCCAGAAGTTTGAGTTTGGACGACAGATCGGAAATGTCATCGATTTTTGTTATCATACATTTTCCTCCGATTATATATACATATGATTATATTATTACTTACTTATGTATCGAGCAACTTAGAAGACACAAAGAGATATTTTTATAAATTAATTAGTACCTGATAATAATATCTGGTATAATAAGCATAAAAAAAGCAGGTAATATAATGAAATCAAAAGCAAGAATAGTTGCTATAGGTGCTTATGTACCAGAGCGAAAGCTAACAAACGATGATCTGGAACAGATGGTCGATACTTCAAATGAATGGATTGTAAGAAGAACCGGGATAAGAGAAAGAAGAATACTTCCGGAAGATCAATTTACCAGCGATCTGGCATTTGGAGCTGTACAGAATTTGACCGACAGATACCCTATTTCTCTGGATGATGTCGATTTGATTATTGTATCTACCTCAACGCCCGATTTTGCTTTTCCAAGTGTTGCCGCTCAGGTGCAGGCAAAATTTCATATAAGTGGAGCCGGTGCTTTTGATCTGAATGCGACATGCGCAGGATTTGAATATATCCTCCATGTTGCAAACGGACTTGTAACAAGTGGGCTAAATAAAAAAGTTTTAGTTGTGGCCGCTGAATCGATGTCGAAAGCAACGGATTATACAGATCGCTCGACATGTGTGCTTCTTGGTGATGGGGCTGGTGCCGCGATCGTTGAGTATAGTGAGGGCAGCTCTGATTTTTTAGGATCATTTATGGGCTCAGATGGCAGTATGGGCAAAATGCTTTATAGAACCGGGCTATCAAAAGTGATGAATGGTGCAAAACTAATCGACACTGGAAAAATGGTGCAAAACGGTCGTGAACTATATAAATGGGTAGTAAAAAACGTTACCAGAAGCGTTATACAATTAGTTGAAAACAGCGGATTTGATTTCACAGATATTGATTGGTTTATACCTCACAGTGCAAATCTTAGAATGGTTGAATCAATCTGCGAGCGATTAGATTTTCCAATGGAAAAAGTACTGTACAGCCTTGAGTATTACGGAAACACATCATCCGCCACGATTCCTCTTGCTCTTTCAGAAGCCATTAAGGCTGGAACAATCAAAAAGAATGATTGCCTGCTCCTTTATGGATTTGGAGGAGGACTGGTTCATTGCGGACAGATTATCAGATGCAGGCTTAATGAACAGGACAACAGCAACATTATGAAGCAGTAAAGTCATTTGTTGCGGGGATAAATCAGTCGTTCTCAAAAAGTATCGGTCGTCCAGCATCTATCACCCTTCACAGACATTTTTGTAGGCACTGATTTGGGTGAAATTCATTCTACATTTGAATTCATGCGACGTTAATTTTAAAAAAAGTGAACTGTCTATGAACAGCAAATATATTTCCAGGCTTGTTAAGCGTTGTCAATAATATCGGGGAAACGCGTAAAACTGAATATATTGAGCAGTGCAAAAAACTTGATCGTTCATCCTTCACCCAATCGCTCATTTCATTTTGCAGCTGCGCAGTAAAGACGAACTGCGAAGCTCATATGATCATTTCAAAATTTTTTACATATACAGCATTTCCAGTAACTTCAACATCATAAGTAGTACCACTTTTTGAGATGTTTACAATAACCCGACCATCTTTTTTAATTTCATTTCCTTGTTCGATGATAAGATTTAAAGATGCATCAAAGTTATTTTTTTTAATATATTTAGCGTAAAATGCCCCCATTACGCCTGAAGCAGTACCCGTAACAGGGTCTTCTGTAGTACCTGAATAGGGTGAAGAAAAGTGTCTGCCATGCATATCTGCAAGAAAATCAAACGTTTTCAAGCAAAAAGGATGAGTCGATGCTCGTGGTTCTTCTTTTAATAGAGATGGGAACGATGCGTTTTCTGGTTTCATTTTCTTAAAATCAGAAAGTTGACGAATCGGAACCAAAAGAGTCCAAGTCCCTGTACTCCCGTAAACGATGGGAAGATTGTCGTCAATATCACCCTCATTTAATCCGATTAAATTTGCGAGGTCCTTCTTAGAACCCTTAAATTCTTTAAATTGTGGGGCAGCTTGTTGCATTGTAATGGTTATTTCATTATTTGTATTTGAATTAACTCTTATTGGCAAAATTCCTGCCAGGGTTTCAACAGTTATTTCTTTGTCATCACCTATCATTCCTCTCGTTTTTAATGCATATAGGGTTGCAATAGTTGCGTTTCCACAAAGACTCATTTCTTGACCTGGTGTAAAGTAACGTAGCTTGAGGTCAGCAACTCCGGATTTTAAAACAAATGCTGTTTCATTAAAACCCACTTTATGGGCAATGTTATGCATCTCTTCTTCTGTCAGAGTGTCACTATCAAAAACGATGCCCGCTGGATTACCTTTATTGACTTCTTTAGTAAATGCATCATAATGATAAACTTTTATTGATTTCATTTTTATGGCCTCCTCTATGCAAATGTTATTCCTTGAGGTTAGACTAGGAAGAAATCACTTATGTTAAAAGATACATGAACGGTTTATCAAAAAATTATAATAAACAATCCAATTTTTTTAGTAGTCCGTCATAGTGTCTCAGTGTATCTTTATCTTCCACTTTTTCACCGGATTTATAAAATGTAATTAATCCGGTTCCTCCACCAATTTGATGACGTTTTTCTAGCGTTCTTTTCAAATTCATTGCGGTTCCCATACTCCCATCGATAATACTTGTACCCTTTGGAAATGATTTCTCGATGATATCCTTAAAAAATGGAAAATGAGTACACCCTAGGACAACAGTACCGTACTGGCTCAAATCAAAAGGTTTCAGCTGCTCTTCTAAATAAGGTACAATCTGTTCTTCTTGAAAGTTAAAGGCTTCAGCAAAAGTAATAAGTTCCGGTAGCGGGAGACCATCAACAATGTCATTCTTATCGATACGGTTAACCAGATGATGATACTTTTCTTCCTTAAGTGTCAGCCTTGTCGCCAAAACCAGTACCTTTTTATTTTCTGTCTCACTCTCCAAAACAGCGGGTTTGACAGCAGGTTCAATGCCGATAATTGGAAATGAATAACTCATTCGCAAATCTTCAATAGCTGCACTGGTCGCCGTATTGCATGCGACAACAAGAGCTTTAATATCATGATCAATCAGAAAATCAACTGCTTGGAAAATATATTTTTTCAAAATTTCTTTGGGCTTTTCACCGTAGGGGAGATGTGTTGTGTCTGCATAATAAATGTAATCTTCATTTGGCAATAATTTAATAATCTGATGGAGAACTGTCATTCCACCAATACCAGAATCGAATACAGCTATTTTCATGAATGTCACTCTCTTTATATGTTTGTTATTCACAGCGCTCAATTATATCATCTTTTAATTGCACAGTATTCGTCTACTGTTCATTATAAGGCACTCGTTATTGATAACTTTAAACAGCTTTATTTTATAATGGAACAATTTACAGCGTAGGAATGCGGCTTCACGCCTTCACTATTAAACAATTTTATTGTCACTGTACACCCGATTGTTATGTCAACGATCATGAATTTATCTCTTGCTCTGAGTGGGGTGGCATCCGGAATTTTCCTTTGCACAACTGGCTTATCTCAACCATTTTTTTATGGTCTCGGAAGATGGACTCCTTTTCATGTAACTGTGCTTTATTCGTGCAGCCCTTCTTCTCAGTATAAGCAGACCCAATTATTGCAAATGATCCAGCCTCTCCAACAATTTTTGATACTGGTTAAGAGTCACCTGATCTTCTACTTTTACACTTGATTTATAAAACGAAACAGCGCCCGTCCCGCCGCCGACTTGATGACGACCATCCAATACTCGTTTTAGATTCTTAGCCGTTCCTATACTTCCGTCGATAATATTCACGCTTTCAGGAAATATTTTCCTGATCATGTCTTTGAAAAATGGAAAATGGGTACAGCCTAACACCACAGTACCGTACTCTTTCAAATCAAACGGTTTCAGCTGTTCTCTTAAATAAGACGTGATCTGATCTTCGTGAAAATTAAAGTTTTCAGCAAATGTGACAAGCCCTGGAAGCGGGAGCCCGTCAACGATATCATGCTTATCAATGCGCTCCACCAAATGATGGAACTTCTCTTCCTTAAGCGTTAATCTTGTTGCCAGAACCAAAACTTTTTTCCTTTTTTTTTCACTTTCCAAAACAGCCGGTTTTACCGCAGGTTCAATCCCGAGTACAGGAAAACTGAACTTTTGGCGAAGGTCCTCGATCGCAACGCTTGTCGCCGTATTGCAAGCCACTACCAGCGCTTTTAAGTCTTGGGCAGCCAGAAAATCCGCCGCCTCAAGAACATATTTTTTTACGTTTTCTTTTGGTTTTTCTCCATAAGGCACGTGTGCCGTATCTGCATAAAAAATATAATCTTCGTCCGGCAGCAATTTCATCGCCTGATGAAGGACTGTCATCCCTCCGATACCGGAGTCAAAAATGGCTATCTTCACTGATTCCACTCTCTTTTTTTCTTTTTATCACTCATAATACCCAGTATATCTTCCCCGCATTAAAAATGCATGAAATATAATAAAAAAAAAAACAGTCAGCACGTACTGAAAAAAACCGGTTAATGACCTAAATTAGGGGAAATGAGTACCTCATAATTATAGATACTCCGATCGCTAAGTGCCAGAGAGCGGTCACACAAAACCGGCAGATATTTTTTTCATATACGAATGATCGACTATGACTGGCTACACCATGAAATGATCATTGACGGAAAGCCATTTCAGTTAACGATCTGGGAAACGATGCGGTTAAATGGATTATGGATACGGCTGACGAATGTCTTAAAGGAAACGAAGGCATGACGTGACTATCTATCTATGCATATGCTTTATTCCCTGTGCTGCGATGTGAGGATTTCTCGTATTAAAAAAGAGCCCGCACGCTCGCAGGCCCCACCTTTTAATCAAGCAAATCTTGGCTTCAGAATTTCAGTTGTATGCCTTCGCTCTATTTTTTCATCAATTCTCTTCATTTCCTCTTTATCCTTATTGATTTCCTCTCTATTATTTTTCAGAAGTTGAGTGTATGATAGTCTTTTTTTCATGCTTGATCATCCTTTCTTATATGTTACATCCAATTATAAAAACGAATTATGAATTTTCTATTAACTAATCAACAAAAAATGTATACTATCTAATCTATCCCGGTGTAACCGGGTGTCGTGCTCCCCCACAACTTTACGCTCTTATAAATAGTTTTACCGCTTATTTAAAAGAGGTGACTGTACTGTATTCGTCTCCGAAACAACAGCCGGCCCTTCATCAGGAACCGGCCGGTGTTATCATCGTGTTTATTCTTTTTCAATATGAACATATTTACTGTAAACCGGTTTCCCAACCAGTTTCTCAAGTGGAATAATATCCTCTATCCGCACTTCAGCCTCAAGATCAGATCGTTTAAAAATTTCATTTTTAATCATGTCAGCCGATATATCCTGATCCGGCTCATATTGCAGTATAAACGTAACGGTTTCTCCATTTTGTTTGACCTTCCACAATAGCGGTATACGATCCAAAGAATAGATCAATTCTTGTAAATCATAAAAGGTCCATTCTTTTCCATGCCAATTAATTGTATTTTCATCTCTGCCGTAGTGGATCAAGATAGGGGTTTGATCCTCACTTGCCGGATCCGGGTCCCTAATTTCTAACAGATCGTGATTATAATAACGTAATAGAGGCATTCCCTCCCGGGTGGTTGACAGGACACCATTGCCGCGGACGCCATGAGGCACCGGATAGCCGTTATCATCAACAACTTCAATCTTTACATGTGGATTATTCAATCGATAATAACCATCCTGATCGCTTACAAACAAGCCTCCTGTTTCTGTACTCCCAAAAAAAGTAAATACAGGAACACCCCAAAGTTTTTCAAAATATTCCTTTCGTTTGGGTGAAACTAATTCTCCCGCGAGAAGAAGGGCCCTTAATCCCTCTGTAGGGAATGGGATGTGGAGCTGTTTGGCAACTTCATATATTTTTTCAGCCTCTGACGGTAACAGTGCCAAGATACTTGGTTTTGCTCTTTGCATGATTTCTACAACTCTTTGATCAGGAGTAATCATGCTTGCCTTATCTGCGCCAATATGAGCAGCACCTGCCTCCTGACATGCCCAGTACAAAATAAAAGAAGGAATAGCTAGGGCAAAAGGGAATCGATTCAGAAGAATGTCACTTTTATTCAAATTTAATTTCGATTGAAGAATCACTTTGAATTCTTTAGTTACATCGGAATGACTGTACCAGCTTGGAGTAGGTGTACCTGTCGTACCACTTGTTTCATGGTATGTGGCAATGCTTTCAATAGGCGCACCTAACAGATCATATGCTGAAGTGTTTCGAAGCTCATCCTTTGTCGTAAAGGGAATATCCTCCCATCTATTAATGGATAACCCCGCTAATTTTTTCCGGTAAAAAGATGACCTTAATGCTGAAGTGACAAAGACATCATTCATGATCTTAACCCCCTGTAATTTCTTATTCGATACCTGATTCTAAGTCGCTATAATTTTTTTTCATCGTTTCAAAAGAAGACTTGAATTCTTTTAAAAGAGTATCCAGCTGGGTGATCTTAGCTGTTCCGCCTTGTTGCACTTTCATGGTGAATTCAGTAATATTTTTAACCTCTTCGGTTCCCGCCGACAGCTGCTGTACGGCAGCTGTCATCTCCATAATTTGATCAGAAGTACCGCTTACTTCCTGAATAATCGTCTCAAAATAGCTTTTCGTAGCGTTCATTGCTGTCATGCCGTCTGAGACTTTTTCCATACTGTTTGACACCATGTCGACCGCTTTTGCTACGTTTGATTGAATCGAAGATAAAATGTTGGAAATATGATCTGTTTCTTCTTTGGATTTATTCGATAGCTTTCCGATTTCATTAGCCACGACTGCGAAGCCTTTTCCGTATTCACCGGCTCTGGCCGCTTCAATATTCGCATTAAAAGACAATAATCTTGTTTGCTCGGCTATGCCTGTGATTGTATGGACAATCTGATCAACTTGACCTGAATGATCGGCAAGATTAGCTATGAACTTTGACAGCTGATCTGTCATCTGATAAATGGATTGCATTTTTGTGAGCAAATCACCGATTAATTTATAGCCCTCATCCGCTGCAACCGATGCTTTTCTTGATGTGTCTGAAACCTTTTCTGAACTGGAAGCAATCTGTTGAATACCACTTGTAATTTCTGTTATCGTATCTGTGCTTTTAACCACATTCTTCGTCTGGATCATTGCACCATGCGATATGTCTCCGGCAACATTAACGAGTGTCTCTACCCGATCATTTAACGCAACTGTTTGGTGAGACAAGTCAGAGACTGCATATTTCGTATTTTGCCCAGTATCACTTCCCCGAGAAGTTGATGTGTCATTTTCTGCAAACGCATCTGACAGCTTGTTAGGTGGCTGAAGCGGCACGCCCCGGTAAACTATGATAAGTCCAATGATGGTCGCGCAGAGGGAAATAAATGGTATAACCCCCTCCCACACTTTAAAACCGCTGCTTACAAAAAAATACGTAAGTAATAAATTTGGGAAAATGAAAATAGCAGATATGACTATGTACAACTTTAATCTGATGTTCATGCTCCAATTCCTTTCCCTAAATTATTTATATATTACGTTTTTAATATCGGCGATCAAAAATAAACATTTAGTTTTTAATTCGTGAAAATCAACGATAGATATATCTGAAGAAAACTTGCTGACTTGCAAGACTTTACAGTATAAAAAAGGGAGAACAGATTGATTGACCTGTTCCCCTAAAAGGACTACAGACATTATTTTCGAAAATCCAACGTGGAATGGCTCTGAATGAACGTTGCCGCCCATAAAAAGATCTTTCATTACTTGTATATAAAAAACAACAGCCGGCCCTTCATCAGGAACCGGCCGGTGCTATAATTTGAGTTCTCCGAGCCTGAGCAGTTCGACAACCGCCTGGGAGCGTCCTTTCACACCAAGCTTCTGCATCGTGTTTGAAATATGGTTGCGGACTGTTTTCTCGCTAATGAAGAGTTCTTTGGCAATATCTCTTGTTGTCTTGTCTTGAACGAGCAGTTCAAAGACTTCTCTTTCCCTCTTCGTCAGCAATGGTTTCGGACGATGATATTCTTCCTTCAACAATTCCCCCTCCTTGCTCAGCAAAAGAGCGGGCGGGGAAGGCTTTTAGTCACTAGTATTTTATGACAGCCGCGATTGATATGTGTGTACCATTTTAAATGCCGGTGCCGCTTCTCATGCCGCTTTATTGATTATCGCTGCCAAAAAAATCTTTAAATGATTGGGTAACCGTTGCCCGGTTCAATGCGGCAATCGATGTTGTCAGTGGGATGCCTTTAGGGCATGCCTCCACGCAGTTCTGGGAATTTCCGCAACCCTCGATGCCCCCCTTCCCCATAATAGCGCGCAGCCGCTCCGCTTTGTTCATCGTACCTGTCGGATGCGCGTTGAAAAGGCGAACCTGGGACAGCGGGGCCGGCCCCATAAAGCCGGACTTGCTATTAACATTGGGGCAGGCTTCCAGACAGACCCCACAGGTCATGCACTTGGACAATTCATAAGCCCACTGGCGCTTGTTTTCCGCCATGCGCGGGCCCGGGCCAAGATCATAGGTGCCATCTATGGGTATCCAAGCTTTGACTTTCTTCAGAGCGTTGAACATCCGGCTGCGATCAACAACCAGATCACGAACAATCGGAAAAGTTTTCATCGGTTCCAGGCGCACCGGCTGCTCCAGTTTATCAATGAGTGCGGTGCAGGCCTGGCGCGGGCGTCCGTTGATGACCATTGAACAGGCACCGCACACTTCTTCCAGACAGCTCATCTCCCATTGCGGCGGCGACGTTTTTTCACCTCTTGCATTGACCGGATTGCGCCGGATTGCCATCAGTGCGGAAATAACATTCATGTTCGGCCGATAGGGCACCGCAAATGTTTCTTTATAAGGGGTCGAATCCGGCCCATCCTGTCGTGTGATGATCAGCTGAATCGTTTTCGGATGACTCACTTCACTCATGTCCCTCTCCCCCTTATTTGCTGTGTGAATAGTCTCTCTTGCGCGGCTTGATCAGTGAGATATCAACATCTTCGTATTCAAAATCCGGCCCGTTTTTCCCATGATTGAATTTGGCCTTTGTTGTCTTCAGCCAGTCTTTGTCGTTTCGTTCCGGGAATTCCGGTTTATAATGTGCGCCGCGGCTTTCATTGCGATTGTAGGCACCCAGCGTAATAACCCTTGCAAGTTCAAGCATATCCCAAAGCTGGCGGGTGAACGAGGCGCCGCTGTTGCTCCATTTCGACGTGTCATTGATATTAATATTTTTATAACGCTCCATCAATTCCTGAATATGCCTATCTGCTTCCAGCAAAGTCTTGTTCTCGCGGACAACGGTCACATATTTTGTCATCCATTCACCCAGTTCCTGGTGCAGAACATAGGCATTTTCGCTGCCGTTCATCGATGTAATCCGGTGATATTTTTCCTGTTCACGCTTCAAAGCATCTTCAAAGAGCTCAGATGAAGTTTCCTGGCTGTCTTTACCCAGCCCGTCGATGTATTCCACCGCATTTGGACCGGCAACCATGCCGCCGTACAATGCGGAGAGCAGCGAATTCGCGCCGAGCCGGTTCGCACCGTGATACTGGTAATCACACTCGCCGCAGGCAAACAGGCCCTTGATATTGGTCATTTGATTAAAATCAACCCAGAGCCCGCCCATCGAGTAATGGACAGCCGGGAAAACCTTCATCGGTACTTTGTGCGGATCTTCACCGACAAATTTTTCATAGATTTCGATGATCCCGCCCAGCTTGATATCCAGTTCATGCGGATCTTTATGAGACAGATCGAGATAAACCATGTTTTCTCCATTGATACCCAAGTGCTGATTGATACAGACATCGAAAATAGCCCGGGTTGCTACATCACGGGGCACGAGATTTCCATATGCCGGGTACATCTCTTCAAGGAAATACCACGGTTTTCCGTCCTTGTAAGTCCAGAGCCGTCCGCCCTCGCCGCGCGCCGACTCGCTCATCAGCCTTAGTTTATCTTCACCAGGGATCGCTGTCGGATGAATTTGGATAAATTCCCCGTTCGCAAAGTAAGCCCCCTGCTGATATAAAGTTGATGCCGCCGAACCGGTGTTGATCATTGAATTCGTTGATTTTCCAAAAATCACACCCAGACCGCCGGTTGCCATAATGACAGCATCCGCGCGGAAAACCGAAATTTCCATCGTTTTCATGTCCTGAACCACAATCCCGCGGCAGACGTTGTCTTCATCAGTGACTGCTGAAAGAAACTCTTCATACTCATGTTTATGGACCAGTCCGTTGACTTCCTGGCGCCTCGCTTGCTCGTCCAGCGCGTATAACAGCTGCTGACCCGTCGTCGCTCCGGCATAAGCCGTACGGTGATATTGCGTGCCTCCGAACCTGCGAAAATCAAGCAATCCTTCCGGCGTACGGTTGAACATCACGCCCATGCGGTCCAACAGATGAATGATACCCGGCGCCGCTTCGCACATCGCTTTTACAGGCGGCTGGTTGGCAAGAAAGTCTCCGCCATAAATTGTATCGTCAAAGTGTTCCCACGGAGAATCTCCTTCGCCCTTCGTGTTCACTGCGCCGTTAATACCGCCCTGCGCACAGACAGAGTGTGAGCGTTTAACAGGAACAACTGAAAAAAGATCAACTTCCACGCCTGCCTCCGCGGCCTTAACCGCGGACATCAAACCACCGAGACCTCCGCCGACAATGATGATTTTTCCTTTACTCATTTGGGGTCACTCCTTTTTGCCATTTGATAGCGGGTGTTCGAAAAGTCAATGATCAGCGGTGAATCTCTCTGTCATCCCTTCGAACACTAGCCTGATAGTCTGTAAGATTAAATGAACGCGAACAGCGCCCGTATACCGACATAAGACAACAGCACGAAAATAACGAGCGTGACATAAGTTCCTATTTTCTGGGACTTTGGCGAGACAAGAATCCCCCAATGCACACCAAACGACCAGAGACCGTTTGAAAAATGATAGACGGCACACAAGATCCCAATAATATAAAAAATAATAATTCCCGGATTGCTAAGAATATGAGCCATCAATTCATAATTGAGGGGCGTGCCGAGCGCCATCGCTATTCTTGTCTGCCAGACATGCCAGGCTAGAAAAATTACAAGAAACAGTCCTGAGAGCCGTTGGAGCAGAAACATCCAGTTCCTGAAAAAGCTGAAATTTCCGACATTATTTTTGGCAGTAAACGCGATGTAAACACCATAAACAGCATGAAACAAGATCGGCAAATAAATCAGAACGATCTCCAGAAAAAGCAGATACGGCAAACTTTCCATAATTGACGCTGCCTGATTGAAAGCCGCAGGCCCTTTTGTCGCCTGATAATTAATTGTCAGGTGAACAACAAGAAATAAACCGACCGGTATGACTCCTAACAAAGAATGCAATCGGTGATTGGCATAATCGTGATCAGCCATGCTTCTCCTCCCCCTCCAATGGATGATAGCGCTTTTATTTAATTATAGTACATATAGATTGTAGTCATTTGCTTCGAATAAATATAACCACAATCACTTCAAATTAATTGTAAACCCCGGATTTTTCAGAGTCAATTCTCAGCTGAAAACGCTATCTTCTATGTTTTCATAGTGAATGGCGATAAAAAAAGATATAATAGTGCGTGGAGGGATTTAGAGATGACAAAAAAAGAAACCAGTCCGCAGCCCGAACAATATGGAGACACCACTGTTCCGGCCTTTGGCTATGAATTAATCAGAAATCAGCTGATTCCGGAATTGCTTGGAAAAGAGACTGCATCGATCCTGTATTGGGCCGGTCGCAAACTGGCACGACTGCATCCGCTTGAAAACGAGGAAAAAATTGCGGTTTTCTTTGAACAGGCAGGCTGGGGAAACCTTGAATTAACTGAAAAAGGAAAAAGCAAAATGGTTTTCGAATGCCATTCAGCTCTCATAGAATCGAGAATTAAAGATAATCCCGGATCCGTGCAGTTCACAATGGAGGCCGGATTTATCGCCGAACAGATCCAGAAGATCCATGGTTTCATTGCTGAGGCCTACACAGAGGTGCGTACGGGCCGCGCCAAAAAGGTGGTTTTTCTTGTCAAATGGGATGCACAGGATACTGTTGAGGACCTATCGGATTCAGAATAACAGGCAAAAATTGAAAGGGTAATTAAGCGCATCAAATGCCGGGCGATCTGTCCGGCATTTTGACTAATCATATTCAAACCGTTCCAAAGCTGAAAGGTAAAGGGGGGCTCCCATGTTTACCATTTTTGTTGTAGAAGACGACCCGATAATGAAAGAAATAATCATCGACACGTTGAAAAAGTGGCGTTTCAACGGGATTGGCGTGGCTGACTTTGATCACATCATCCAGGCATTCATCAATTGCAAGCCCCATCTTGTCCTTCTTGATATCAATCTGCCAGCGTTTGACGGTTACTACTGGTGTCAGCAATTGCGTGCAATCTCCAAAGTTCCGATCATCTTTATTTCTTCACGGGATACACGGATGGACAAGATTATGGCCATGAACATGGGAGGCGATGATTTTATTCAGAAGCCGATTGACATGGATGTGCTGATGGCTAAAATCAACGCGCTGCTGAGACGTACCTACTCTTATCCAGATCATGAGCCGCAAGTTCTGGGGTACGGGGGCACCGTGCTGAACCTGAAAGATTCCCGCCTTATTTATCACGATCATCAGATCGATCTGACAAAGAATGAATTCAGGATTCTCTATATGCTGATGAAGCACGCAGGAGAAGTGCTGTCACGCGATAAAATCATGAGGGCGCTCTGGGAGGATGAAAGCTTTGTGGATGACAACACGCTGACTGTCAATGTTGTCCGTCTGAGGAAGAAACTGACGGAAATCGGACTTGAATCACTGATCAAAACAAAGAAAGGACAAGGGTATCTGCTGGAGTGAGAGTGACAGAATATATAAGAGACCGTGTGTTTCTTTTTATTTTTTACATAGCTGCTATGGTATTCATTACGATTTTCCTTTATCTGGAACCCTCTGTCCGGTTGAGAATCGGCAACCTGATCTATCTGCATGCCGTGGTCCTTTTTTTATTTCTGCTCTACTTGCTTTTTGATTTTCTCAGATGCAGCCGCTTTTTGTCAGGTTTGGTACAGGCAGCGAATGCCTTGTCCGGGTATCGGCTGACCGCTATGCCTGCCCCAAAAACGGCCGGGCAGAAAAAAATTTGCCGACTGCTGGACAAAATAGAGCGGGACAACCGACAGAAGGTTCAAGATTTGCAGCACAGCATTGAAGAAAACAAAGATTTCGTCATGGCATGGGTCCACCAGGTGAAAACGCCGATCGCAGCCGGAAAGATGCTGATCAATCATAACGAAGGGCAGTCTCAGGAACAGATTCTTGACAGACTGGAAGATGAATTTTCAAAGATTGACTACTTCGTCGAGCAGGCACTGTATTACTCACGTACGGACAGTTTTTCAAACGACTATTTTATCAGTGAGTACGCGTTCCATGATCTTGTGAATCCTGTGCTCAAAAAATATGCCAAGCTTTTTATTGCAAAAAAAATCAGTGTGGCGCTCTCTGACTTGGATCTACAAATTTTAACCGATAAAAAATGGCTGGAATTTATCATTGATCAGCTTATTTCTAATGCCTTAAAATACACAGATGTCCGGGGCAGGGTCAGGATCAGCGGAAGAAAATACAGCTCAGGAAACCGGCTGATCATTGAAGATAACGGCCGGGGCATCAGTCCTGAAAATATCAGGCGTGTTTTTGAGAAAGGGTTTACCGGTGCAATCGGCAGGAAAGCGCGTCATTCAACAGGTATCGGGTTGTATCTCGCAAAGACACTGGCGCTGAAGCTGGGGCATAACATCTCAATTTCGTCGGAAGAAGGCAAGGGAACGACGGTTATCCTGGATTTCCCGAATAACATAGATTACACGGGAGTCGCAAGAGAACATTCAATGTGACAAGAATGTAAGGCAGCAGTACCCAATTGTAAGATAGATCGAGGGAACCGCCCTGTTTTGCAGCTTACAATCATAAGTGTAAGGTCCGAACATAAGCGCCGCGTCCTGCGGCATGTTCGGCACTAGGCCGTCCTGGCCGCCGCAATGAATAGAAACGGGGGTTCTTAATTTATGAGTGAACTGTTAGAAGCAAAGGGGATTCAGAAAATTTATGGACGGAAGGGCAACACCTATACGGCGATCCGAAGCATTGATCTGACAATTGTTAAAGGCGAATTTATCGGCATTATGGGACCATCGGGTTCCGGGAAGACCACGTTGTTAAATGCGTTGTCAACGATCGACAGGCCGACATCAGGAAGCGTAACGATTAACGGTGCAGACATTGTCCAAATGAACGAACAGGATCTCGCTACTTTCCGTAGAAAACGGCTCGGTTTTATTTTTCAGGATTACAATTTGCTGGACACCCTGTCCGTCGAAGAGAATATTGCGCTCCCTCTTGTTTTGGCAAAAGCCAATGCAACTGAAATTGTCAGCCGTGTGCAGCGCATCGCTGCAAAACTCGGCCTGGAGGAGATATTAAACAAGTTTCCTTACGAAATTTCCGGAGGACAAAAACAGCGCACTGCTGCAGCAAGAGCGATGATCATAAGCCCCGATCTGATTTTTGCCGATGAACCGACGGGCGCGCTGGATTCGAAATCGGCGACTGCGCTGCTGCAGATGATGGCGCAGATGAACGTGGAAGAAAACGCGACAATCCTGATGGTCACACATGATGCCTTCTCTGCCAGCTATTGCCACCGGATTTTATTTATTAAGGATGGTGAAATTTTTACGGAGCTGGATCGGGGCGATCTGACGCGCAAAGTTTATTTTCAGAAAATCCTCGATGTCCTTTCCGCACTGGGGGGTGGGCAAAGTGACATTATTTAATCTCGCCCGCCGCAATATGTCACGCAACTTTTACCGCTATTTTCTTTATTTCGCTTCGATGATTTTCAGCGTAATGATTTTCTTCACCTTCGTCTCCATCCAGTTTAATCATCAGGTGGCGCAGGCATCCTCAGTCAAAATCGATACATCATTTAAAGCGGCTTCGATTGTCCTGATTATCTTCGTATCGATTTTTATATGGTATTCGAACAGTTTCTTTACCAAGCAGCGAAAAAGGGAAGTCGGGCTTTACGCCCTGCTCGGTCTGCGAAAGAAACAGATCGGCCGGATGCTTTTTTATGAAAATCTGATTCTAGGGCTGCTGTCACTATTAATCGGTATGCTGATCGGCATGCTGCTGTCCAAGTTTTTTGTCATGATCCTGATGAAACTGATGGACGCGGCAGTCCATGTCCGTTTTTCGATTTCTTCGCAAGCGGTCCTGGAAACGACCGCTGTTTTTCTTCTGATTATCTTGCTGACTTCTCTGGATGGCTATCGGCTGATTTATCGGTTCCAACTAATCGATTTGTTTCATGCAGAAAAGGAAGGAGAGAAAGCGCCTAAAGTGTCTGCGATTCAGGCGTTACTGGCTGTGTTGCTGATTGCAGGCGGTTACTGGATGGCACTGCAGAGCCTGAATTCAAGGCTTTGGCATCTCGGCCTTCTTCCGGTCGCCCTGATTATTTTATTTTGCATCATTACCGGGACCTTTTTGTTGTTCCGTTCACTGACCGTCTATTTTCTAAAGAAGTCCAAAAAGCGTAAAACGCACTATTACCGGGGAATGAATATGATCAGCACCGCTCAGCTTTTCTATCGCATCCGGGGGAATGCACGAGTGCTGACTGTGATTGCGACGCTGAGTGCCGTCACGCTTTGTGCCGTCGGAACAAGCTTCAGCCTCTATTATGAAACCGGAAAATACACAAAAGAATCCAAGCCGTTCAGCTACGCTTACATGGCTCAAAAAGGGGATCAGACCAAAGCGGATAACACTTTTGAACAAGTGGTTAAAGCTGAAGGCCGTCATCGGATTTTGAATCAAACAGCGGTGCGCATGATCCCGGTCACAGGCAGACTGAACGGATTCAAATCGCCTATCTCTCCCCAGTTCCTGACACTTATTTCCAAGTCTTCATTCAATGAACTTGAGAAGATTATAGGATTAAAAGACCCTGCCAGACTCAATTCCAGTGACGCTCTTATACTGGACAGATATTACAGCAACCAATTTTCGCCAGATTTTCAAGGAAAGACCGGAAGCATTCATACGACAACAGGACAAAATACAACGCTTCATTTTATCGGTTACAGACCCTACAGCGTTCTGAACAGCCCGTTTGCCAATTTTACCATTGTCGTTTCCGATGCCCAGTTCAATCAACTGGAGCAGCGTAACCATCCGCTCACCGTAACCCAGATCAATATAACCGATCCCGGTCATTCCGGTCCGCTGACGGCGCAATTGTCTGCGAAATTAAATCCTTTAATTATGTCCGCTACTTTTTCAATCGGAAGCTATTACGACTCGTATCATGGAATGATGTCTGCATACGGACTGGTGATGTTTCTGGGCGCCTTCCTCGCGCTTGTTTTCCTGCTTGCCACCGGCAGCATTATCTACTTCAAACAGCTGACGGAAGCAGAACAGGAGAAGGCGCAATATGGCATACTCCGAAAAATTGGTGTAACAAGGAAGGAAATCCAGGAAGCCGTTGCCAAACAGGTCGGCTTTGTCTTCGCCCTGCCGCTTGTTCTTGGAATTGTTCACAGCATCGTAGCCCTCACCGCGCTGTCGAAGATGCTGGACCAGAGCCTTCTGATGCCGGTTGGGGTATGCATGCTCGCCTACACCTTGATTTATCTCGGCTACTACTTCTTTACCATTCACTCATATACGAGAATTGTAAATTTGGAAAGCCAGTGAACGACCCTCTACTTAGCGTTCAGTCCTTAGAGAAGGGAAAGACTTCTCGTCAGTTACGTTAAAACTCATTCTCATACACCAAAAAGGCACTCGGATTCGGGTGCCTTTTTGGTGATTCGATAAAAGATCAGTGACACTGCCGCAAGTTTTCTATCAAACATTCAGGTCCCTTTTCCGATAAAAAAAGTACGTTGATACAGAAAAAGCAGCAATAAGCAAAAGAGTGAGGATCACAACAACCAGGCTGAGTCCGTCCCCGTTCACAATGTCCGTGTAACTGAAGTATTTGAAGGGCGAGAGTATATTCAGAAAATCGAGATGATTCGCCAGATCCGTGATTTTAGAGATTACATACGAACCGAGCAGAATCGAGGTGGCCAGAGATCCTGAAGCTTTCGGGTTCTTCATAAAGGCCGAAAGCAAGGCTCCCAGTGACAGGAAGATTAACTGAACAATAAACATTGTCAGAAGGAACACGGCTATTTCACCGAAAATATCTTTTCCCTTATTATAAGCGGCAACCAGAAAGAATGAGGAAAGCAGCGTCACAACATTAATGACAACGATGTTCACCAGTGCTGCAAGAAGTTTTGAGGTAATCACTGCTGTCCGTGAAACAGGTTTAACCATCAGGAACTCCGAAGTTTTATCGCGCTCTTCTTTTGCGATAATGCTACTTCCCAGCAATGCAGCATGTATGGCAGCTGCAAGTACAATATAAGAGAACAGGAATGCGAAAAAACCGCTCATGGTTGAGACATTGAACGACCCCATTCCGAACAGCGCCCTCATCGAATGAGGCAATTCGGTCAATGCCTGGCTTGCTGCACCGCCGGAGGAATAAGTTGTATATTTGCTCATGCCGCTTAATACTCCCAGAAACATGCAGACACTCCAGATGATCAAGGCTTTACGGTTAGCCTTCAGTTCTCTCAGAAAGATATTCATCATCATGCCTCCTCGTTAAGTCAGTCCCGTAAGCCATTCAGCTCACGGCATGGATATCCTTTCGGGAATAAATGATATAGCTTGCCACGATAGGCGCGATAACAATGACTGCTCCGGTAATCAGATATGAAGCTTCATAATTTGCGTTTTTAATGATATTCGTGACATTAAAGTAATTGAAGGGCGAGAGGTATCTGGCCGCATCATCATTTTTTCCAGTCGAAATCAGTGCACCGATCATGTAGAAACCGAGTACGACACCGAGAGAGATCGGAAGCACAGACTTAAGTTTACTGAACAACACAGAAATAACCAAACCAATCGCAAAGAACATGAATTGGAGAAAAAGCAGCGTTAAATTGATCAGGAAGAAAATCTTCTCATCGAAACTGCCCGTATTTATGAAGTGAACCATAATGGACAAAGCGGCGTAAAAGACGATGTCCAGTGCAAGGATCATCGTCAGCGAAGCCAGAAGTTTTGCCGTGACGATCGCCGGACGCGACACCGGCTTAACCAGAAGAAAATCTGCCGTCCGTTCCCTCGATTCTTTCGAGAGAATGGAAACACCGAGATTCATAGACTGAATGGCCCCGCACAGTGTAATAAAAGAAAAAATCATCGAATAAAACCCAACGATTGATGTAATATAGTTAAGATTAATGCCAAGCATGGCTCTCACTGGTGCCGGGTAGTTGCCGAGCAATTTTTTAAAGCCCTCCGCATCTTTGACCATACCCGGATAAACAGATAGGTAAAGTGCCGCCAGTGCAATGATGACGATCGTCCACACGATGGTTGATTTCCTCAGTGATTTCAGTTCGTGAAGGTACATATTCATGTTGATCAGCCCTCCTTTTCGTAATAATGCATGAAAATTTCCTCAAGGTCAGGCTCTTCAATAGATATGTTCAGAAGGTCCATCCGGGCAACTTTTTGAATAATTGTATTGACGTTGCCTTTATAGATGAACTTTGCTGTATTTTCTTTGACTTTGAAGTCGCTCACACCGTCAAGTTGAAAATCCTCGGAACTGATCCCGGATCTTGCCTCAATACTGATCCTCTTGTAATTGTTCTCCTGCAGAGTGCTAATTTTTTCAAGTTTGATGATTCTTCCTTCCTTGATGAAAGCAACGCGATCGCACATTTTCTGAACTTCAGTGAGAATATGAGAAGAAAAGAAAATGGTCGCGCCTTTCTGATTTTCCTCTCTGATAAGTTCAAAAAATTTCTGCTGCATCAGAGGATCGAGACCACCAGTCGGTTCATCAAGAATGATCAGTTTAGGTTCATGAAGCAGTCCCTGCACGATGCCGACCTTCTTCTTATTGCCATACGACAGGTCGTTTATTTTCTTTTTCAGATCAAGATTCATAGCTTCCGCCAGTTCATGGATCCGTTTTGTACAATCCTTTTTATAAAAACTGGCAGAATATTTGAGGAGATCGATCACCCTCATGTTATCATAATAGAAAACTTCTGAAGGCAGATAGCCTAATTCTTGCCTCACTTCGGGATGATCAAAGCAGCTTTTTCCAAAAATGGTTGCACTTCCGTTCGTCGGGTGAATCAGCCCCAGCAGTGTCCGGATCGTCGTTGATTTTCCTGCTCCGTTCGGCCCGATAAAGCCGAATATTTCACCCTGTTCGACATTTAAATTCACATTAATAATGCCTCTCGCCTTGCCAAACTGTTTTGTGAGATTTTTAATTTCAATGACGTTCATGAGTGGTCCCCTCCCGGATGATCATTTATAACAGACTTGTTTAAGCAAAGTCAGGCAGTCAAGGAATTCTTTATAAAAAACATCTATAGCCTCTAAGTCCGCATCCGCATTGCCCGTTATATCAGTGAAATACCCTTCGGACATCCACGTCAGCATTTTGACGATCAGTTTCAGATCAACACCGTCTTTGAATTTTGAAGTATCCATGTCTTCAAAAACGACATTTTCCTGGAATTTCACGACATTCAAATCGGCAAGAAGATTGCGGATATCCTGCCTGACTTCACTATCGTTCTCATGAAGCATATTTTTGAAAAAAGAGAGCATTCCCGGGTGTTGTTGTATCACCGCAAGTTTAATGTCACCAGCGAGCCTGATTCTGTCAAAGAAATCAGTGACACTTTTATCGAGCTTTTTACTTATTTCATCCATGAAAGTAGTCCCGCTCAGCTCGATCAAATATAAATACAGTGCCTTTTTTGTACCAAAGTAATGAAAAACCATCGCTTTTGAGATTCCGGCGGCTGCGGCGATATCACTCACGGATGTTTTTTTATAACCGTTCGTGCCAAAGGATATCAGCGCTCCATCGACAATCGCATTTTGTTTCTCTAAGGGCAAACTCATAAACTTATTCAATAAAATCACCTCACAGTTTGCATTGACCGAATCGGTTTACAAGATAAGTATATTCCCATAAACCGATTCGGTCAATATTTTTTAGATTTAGATTGGAAAATTCAGCCAGGCTGCGGCTTTTTTTTCGACCAGACGAGATCTATTTAAACACGCTTGGTATTTCGCGGTTTCCATCTTATTTTTCCACATAATTCAAAAAAGGCCTCAAGGGATCACACACCCTTGGGGCCTTGGCCTTAATTATTTATTCCGTTCAATTTTAAAGGCTGATTGATTCCTCTTCAGCGAGATGAAAGGTCGTATGCAGTGTTTCAAGTGCTTCGAGCAAGTTTTCTTCATCGATAATTGTTGAAACTTTGATCTCCGATGTACTGATCATTTTAACTTTAATGCCGTTCTCAGCCAATGCGTGGAACATCTGTGCAGCGACACCAGGATTGGAAGCCATGCCGGAGCCGACAATCGATACTTTGGCCAGTTCTGATTCAAAAATCAACTGGTGGAACTCAAGATCCTTTTCCTGCGTGCGCAGAACATCCAGCGTTTCATTCTGCAGATCCCGGTCAACTGTAAAGGACAGGCTCGTCTTTGCTTCATCCAGTACATTCTGGACAATGACATCAATATTGATGTGTTTGGCAGCGATTGCATCAAAGACACGCGATACTGCACTAACATTATTCGGCAGTCCGAGCAGTGTTATCTTAGTTACATTTTTTTCAAAAGCAAGTCCTCTGACTGTTTTAGTCGTCTCCATTGATACTTCCTCCTTAATCACCGTTCCCTCTTCTTCAGAGAATGAGGAGCAGACAACCAGTTCGATGTGGCTGTTCTTAGCGTATTCGACAGCGCGCGGGTGGAGTACACCCGCACCCAGATAAGCCATTTCAAGCATTTCATCGTAACTGATTTCTTTAAGCTTTCTCGCCTTGCTTACGTAGCGCGGATCAGTCGTGAAAACGCCAGTCACATCTGTGTAAATTTCACACCTAGCCGCACCGAAAGCAGCGGCCAGCGCAACGGCCGATGTGTCCGAACCGCCCCGCCCGAGCGTCGTGATTTCTCCGGCGTTAGTCACACCCTGAAAGCCCGCAACAATCACTATCGTTCCTTTTTTCAGCTGCGGACGGATCAATGAGGTGTCAATAGAGCTGATTCTTGCGCTTTCATGGACATCTTCCGTCTTGATCCCCGCCTGCCAGCCCGTATACGAGATCGCATCATAGCCGCGTTCAATCAGCACCATGGCCAGAAGGGCAATAGTCACCTGTTCACCGGTAGAAAGGAGCACATCCATCTCACGTTTCGACGGCCGGTCCGAAATTTCTCCCGCCATGCTCACCAGTGAATCCGTTGTTTTGCCCATTGCCGACACAACGACAATAATCTGGTCGCCAGCCGTTTTCTTTTTAATAATTCTTTCCGCTACCCTCTGCAGTCGTTCAACCGTTGCCACCGATGTTCCACCAAACTTCATCACTGTTAAAGCCACTCTTCACTCGCTCCTTTAGATTATGAACGGCAAATAAATACCGCTGCTCTTCCCCATCCTCTCTGTACCATCTGCGGGACGATCTTTGAAAGAGCCTACACCTTTGCTTTTTTCCCTTCAGTGATAAAAAGAACAGCGAGCATCTCCCCGCTGTTGAACAGACAATCTTTTTCAGCATGCTGAGATAGTTCTCCACACTTTCGCTCGTGTGACAGCCCTACACTTGTTCAATGCAGATCCAGCCCGGAAACGTGATGAAACATTTCCTACTTCGGCAGTGTCCCCTTTAATCCGCGGTCAGTGAATCTCATCCTTCTCGCGCGGCCTACTCATGAAGACTGCTCCTCTATCACTTCAGATATTTGAAAAAATTAAGTTATGTGAATTATAGCAGAACTGTGATTAAGAGACAACACTTTTCAGGTTGGATTGTCCAAATATTTCTTAACGGTCTCAGCGATTTTCTGTGGCAATCCTGCTTCTCTCAGCATTTCACTGCTCGCTTCCCTGATTTTTTTAATTGAACCAAAGTTTCTGAGCAGCGCCTGCTTTCTCTGCGCGCCAATGCCTGGTATATCGTCGAGAACCGAGTGAAGCATTTCCTTCTGGTGTACCTGTCTGTGAAAAGTAATGGCAAAGCGGTGCACCTCATCCTGTATCCGCTGCAGCAGATAAAAAGCCTGGCTGTTTCTCGCCAACGGAACAAATGACGGCGGATCTCCGGCCACCAGCTGGGCCGTCCGATGCTTATCATCTTTCGCCAGACCGCAGACCGGAATATAAAGTCCGAATTCATTTTCCAGAACATCAATGGCGGCGGACAACTGACCCTTGCCACCGTCGATCAGAATCAGATCGGGCAGGACGGCTCCTTCCTTAAGCAGTCTGGAGTAACGTCTGCGAACCACTTCCTTCATCGTCGCATAGTCATCCGGCCCACTTACTGTTTTCACCCGGTATTTGCGATAGTCGCTTTTCTTCGGACGCCCGTCTTCAAACACCACCATCGCCGATACAGGATCCGCGCCCTGAATATTTGAGTTATCGAATGTCTCGATTCGGCGCGGTGCGAGCATATCCAGAGCTTCTCCCAGCTGTTCCACGGCGCCTACCGTTCGTTTCTCGTCCCGTTCAATCAATGCGAACTTTTCCTTGAGCGCAATCTGCCCGTTTTTGATCGCCATATTGACGAGATCTTTTTTCCGGCCACGCTGCGGCTGGAGGACCGAGATGCCAAGCATCTGTTCGATAAGCTGCTGATCGACATGATCCGGAATTAGAACTTCCTTTGGTTTAATATGATTCTGGTGTGAATAGAACTGTCCGATAAATGTCAGAAAATCTTCTTCCGGTTCCTGATAGAACGGGAACATGGAAGCCGCCCGCTCGATCAGTTTTCCCTGGCGCATGAAGAAAACCTGAACACACATCCATCCCTTGTCAAAGGCATAGCCGAAAACATCGCGATCATCCAGATCATTGAAGACGATTTTCTGCTTCTCCATAACCGTTTCAATGTGCTGGATCTGGTCACGGAACTCTTTTGCCTTCTCGAAATGGAGCTGTTCCGCTTCATTCAGCATTTTTTCCTTCAGAATCTTTTTGACATCCTGATAGCCACCGTTCAGAAA